>JAVBUI010000005.1:0-5604 GCA_031555495.1 Victivallaceae bacterium
CAAAACGCCCGGAGAGCTCGGCGGCGCGCTGTTCTTCCTTCTCTTCCTTGGCGGCGGCCTCCTCGGCGGCGGCGCGCTCCTCGCCAAACTGGATCGACTTCGCGAGTATCAGAGGATAGATATACGGCAGCGCCAGCCCGAGGAAAAAGTGCCCCCAGACCGGCCGCCGGAAAAGCTCCGCCACCGTCGCGGCGAAGAAGCCGCTGCCGAACCACACCGCGAAAGCCAGAAAAATGACGATCAGCGTGAAAACATTCATCATCCCGAATTCCCAGATCATCGCGATCCGGCTGAGATAAAACGAAATTCCTTCGATCAGCGCCGACAAAAATTTAGCAAGAAACATAACCGCGTCTCCATAATGCTGATAAATATATACAATGTACGGGAGTAATATACTTCATCTTCCCGATTTTTCGAGAAGCCGACCCTGTTTTTATCGTATTTTCGCGCATTTTTCATTGAAAAAATGAAATTATGGGCTATTTTGGTGGGCATTATGCAAAAGAAAGCGATTACACTCGTCCTTGACCGGCTGCGGAGCGCGCACAACACCGGCAATATCTTCCGCATCGCCGAAGCGATCGGAGCAAGCGAAATCATCGGTTGCGGCTACACCCCGATGCCGCCCCACCCGAAGCTCGAAAAAACCGCGATGGGCTCCGACCGCCTGGTGCCGTTCCGGGTTATGGAGTCGTCGCTCGAAGCGGTGCGGACTCTCCGCCGCGAAAACTGCCGGATGATCCTCGCCGCCGAAGCGATGGCCGGCAGCCGCTTCGCATGGGAGATGGACTATGAATTCCCGCTGGCGTTGGTGCTCGGCAACGAAGCTTTGGGCGTCTCCCCCGAAACTCTCGCCGAATGCGACGGCGTGGTGAGCCTCCCGATGTTCGGTGAAAAATCCTCGATCAACGTCGGCAACGCCGCCGCCGCGATCCTCTACGCCATATTGGCAAAAAGTGACCGCAAATGAAGCTCCCGGAACTCGCCAAGCCGCTGCTGGCATGGTACGACCGCCACGCCCGGATTCTCCCGTGGCGCGAAAACCCGACGCCGTACCGGGTCTGGATCTCGGAAATCATGCTCCAGCAGACCCGCGTCGAGGCGGTAAAACCCTATTACACGCGCTTCCTCGCCGAACTCCCCGTTGTCGCCAGCCTCGCCGCCGTCCCCGAAGAGCGACTATTGAAGCTCTGGGAGGGCCTCGGCTACTACTCGAGAGCAAGGAATCTCCGGAAAGCCGCCCGGCTGATGGTTGAAAAATATCACGGCGAATTCCCGTCCACCCAGGACGCGTTATTGGAACTTCCCGGCGTCGGGGATTACACCGCGGGCGCGATCGGCTCGATCGCCTTTGAACGCCCGACCCCGGCGGTGGACGGCAACGTTTTGCGGGTGCTCGCACGCCTGACCGCCGACCGTTCCGACATCGCCGATCAGGCGGTGAAGAAACAGGCCTGCGAAGCGCTCCGCGAAATTTTCCCGGTGACGCGACGCGGCGACTTCACCCAAAGTCTGATGGAGCTCGGCGCCACCGTCTGCCTCCCCAATGGAGCCCCGTTGTGCCTCCTCTGTCCCCTCGCCGGTCAATGCGAAGCGCTCAAGCTCGGCCTCACCGCCCTTCTCCCGGTGAAATCGCCAAAAAAATCGCGCAAAATCGAGGACCGCACCGTCTTCATCCTCCGTTCGGGCAACCTCATCGCCCTCCACCGCCGCCCGGCCAAGGGGCTGCTGGCGGGCCTGCCGGAACTCCCCAACGTCCCCGGCCGCCTGACCGCCGCCGAAGCGGAAGCCCAACTGACCGCCTGGGAGCAACCCGTCACCACCCTCCGCCCGGCAGCGGCGGCAAACCACCAATTCACCCACATCGAATGGCGCATGACAAGCTACCTCGCCGACTGCCCCGCCCCCTCCCCCCGCTGCGACTGGCACACCATCGCGGAACTCCACGAAAAGCTCCCCCTCCCCAGCGCTTTCTCCGCCTTCCGCCATCTTTTTTATTGAAAAATCACCCTCGCCGCTTGCAAAATCCCGCATCAGGAGCGAAATTATCATTCCGACACCGGACCCCTCTGGAGAGATGGTCGAGTGGTTTAAGGCAGCGGTCTTGAAAACCGCCGACGCGCAAGCGTCCGAGGGTTCGAATCCCTCTCTCTCCGCCAACCTATCTAACTCAAGAACAATCACTTGCGAAGAATATTGAGAGATTTCAAAAAGTCCCCGCAGAAGGCTGCTGTCTATCCAAGCTCTACCTGAAGCTATAAGTGTAGCTCCTGCGGGATCAAGCCTACCACCGAAGGGAAGTCAAGGGAGTTTACCGCCCGGACCTTCGCCAGCGTCGAGTGATTATAGATGTCATTCACCCGCTCCGTCGTTTGGCCCAGCAGTTCCATGCGTGTGCTTTTGTCCGCGTCCTTGTCCGCCATTCGGGTGTTGTTGGTATGACGCCAGCAGTGGAAACAGACTGAGCCATCCTTTGTCGAACCGATGGCAAGCCGGGTCAACAGATGCCCAAACCACTTCGAGATATACGAGTCCCCCTGTTCGTAACGCTCGGCCAATTGCGGAAACAATCGACCGGAAATACGGTTGCCGATTCGCCACCGAAGATAGGTGATCAGGTCGCCCCCGTCCTTCAAAGGCACGGAGACGCGGCGCTCGTATCGCTCCAGCTTCCGGTTATTGTTATCGATCCAACGCGTCACCAGATTGATGTCGGCACAGTCCGAGCACACGCAGTCACCAAAGCGAAGGCCCGTCCACAAACTCAGCAGGCACACGCCAAACCATTCTTCATAATAACCTTTGAGTTCTTCGGTCGGCGCTGCGGTTGCCAGGCGGCGCAGTTCCGTGAAGATTGCGAGCTGTTCCATGTCGGTAAACGGTCGGCGTTTTTGCCGGATCATCGGCGGGATATAAGCGTCCTCAAAGGGGTTGTCCAGCAGTCCAAGCGGACGCCTGATCCGCCGCCAGATGCTGTGAAGATTCCGCTGATAAATCAACACCGTTCCAGGCGAACGCCCCAGCGATGTCAGCTCCTTCAGGAATGCTTCGGCGTCAACAAATTCGACCGATTCGATGTCCGGGATATTCCGTGCACCCATGAACCGGGCGAACACATCAAAGCAGTTCTGCACTCGCAGCAGCGAACGCGGCTTCAGGTCCCCGGTGGCCGGGGCTTCGAGGTAGATTTTCCAAGCGGTTTCGCAACTCGTCCGGCGTTCCACCAGAAGCTCGCTGGTCGCGGTCGCACGCTCGAAGATCACCTTGCGGATGTCGCGGCGCTTTGTCTCCAGAAGGCCACGGGACGCTTCGGCCTCCCGGAGAATTTGCTTCGCTTGGTTTTCGTCGTCGGTCCGCGTCGAGCGCCAGACCGTTTTACCGTCGATCTTATCGACCAGATAGAAAACCCCGGAGGGGATTCCTTGACTGTTTTTCTTACGGGGTAGAAACATGGCTGTATCGTCCTTTGCTGTGGTTCACTTTCGGTTTCATTGTACTGTAACAGCTGCCCATCCCCCAGAAAATCAGGAGGAGGACGCCCAGCCAGACTATGTCGAACCAGATTGTTTCGATGAAGTCGCGGTGGGGGTTCGGGGAGGGATTACGCTTGCTCACGGCGCGTTACCTCCTCTCGGTTCAGTCCGAAATAAAGGCACAAGGATTCTACAACAATATCGTGGAGATTCATAGGGGATTCCTGTTGAGATTATGGATTCGTGTGTTTTTTTGGGGTAGGCCGGAGGGGACTTGTGGCGTCCCCGCCTTACCTGTTGTTACAAGACCTTGGCGAGCAGTCGATCACGGTCGGCCATCACTTCAGCCGACTCGGTCAGGACTTTGCAGCCCTTGGCGTAGACGGCGCGGCCAGAGCAGCCGGTCAGCTTCAGCGCGAGTTCTTTGGCTTCAGCTTCGGTGGTGCATTCGCAGACCACCATCGGCGCGTCGTTCGACATCGCTTGCAACATCTTCACACGGTTGACATCCATATCGGAATCCTCCTTTCCTGCATTTAACATACAGGTCGGGGTTCCCGATTTCAAGAGATTGATTACCATATTTCACATCCTTTCTGCCTTACCGGCGGTTGCTATGGCTGTTATTATTCCACCAAGTTTTCGATACCTTGCAGGAGCGTAAGCACCACATGGTACTTCTTCATCTCCTCGCGGCCATTTGATAAATGCCAGCAACGGTTAGCGGATTCCCTCGCTCCTGAAAGGCGTTCCCGCAGCTGCTTGAGGTTTGCTTCGAGCGCGACTTTTTTACCTTCTTCGTTCATCCTTATCTTCCCTCCTTCCGGCCGCACCGGAGGAAATCCCCCGGCTTGGCTTCTGTTATTCGTTTACTTGCTGGCGGTTTCGGTAGGAACCCTCAGCGTCTCACGGACACGGACAAGAGCGGCTTCGGCTTCTTCGCGGGTGCGGAAGAAATTACCAAGGGCCTTACGCCCTTCGTCAATACAATCAGCGCTCCATGTGCTATTGCCGACTTGCGCCTTCGACACGGCAATATTAAGGTAGAAATACGCGTCTCCCTTCTGCGGCCACGGCTTCGGATAGCCTTCGCCGTTCGTGGCGTTGTACTCCTGAACCGCTTCGCAAATCTTGGCCCAGCGGGCGGTGGTGCAAGTGGCCTCGTAATCGTCGAGGGCGTTGGCTTGTCCTCTGACAAAAAACGTGACGGGCGTAGTTGCGGGGTGGGCTACTGAATGAAGTGTCTCACCATTGATGCAGTCCAAGCGGTCGCCCTTCGTCGTAAACGAACCGTTCCGGTGCGTCTGTTTGGCAATCTTGAAAGTCACCGTGTCATCCTCGATTTTGACGATGGCGAGCTCCAGATAGCGCCGGGGCTCTTCGGCGGGCTTGATGGGCCCAGTCGGAGCGGTAGGTATGGCCTTAGGATCGTCCACCAGAATCCATTGCCAATCGGGATCAGGATGGCCACCCATACCGTTGAACACCTCGTCACTAATCGTAAGGCATATCTTTTCACCCCCACTGATGGAGCATACGCACCTCCCAGCAGAGCTGCGGCCATTTAACAGCTCCCACAGTTTTCCGTCAGCCGTCCGATAGAGCATACCGAGGGCGGGCTGGGTGACTTTTTTGAACATCAGGCCTCTACAGGGCGGACAGTCGTCCCGGAGGAAGGGACATTCCACGCATGGGGTGGGGTCGGCGCGATCTAAAGCAATCGCCTGATAGAGTTCGCCGTTATGCAGGAAGACTTCGCCGATCTGATACTTTTTCATTTCCATTTTCTTTCGATTCCTTTTCTCTTTTTGTTGTTTGCTTTTAGGGACGTTTATTGTATTGGCTACTTATTTTTTGACTTCTTCCCATTCTCCGTTATAGCCGACGCGATACTTGACGCCAGGTTTAAGGCCGTCTTCACCCATCACACCTATCTTACGACGATATTTTCGAGCGGTGTGATCAAACCATTTGACGATAAGGATCGATTCGTCCCCGCCGGAGACCGTGGATTAGTCCCCGCCGGAGACCGTGGATTAGTACCCGCCGGAGACCGTGGATTCGTCCCCGCCGGAGACCGTGGATTCGTCCCCGCCGGAGACCGTGGATTCGTCCCCGCCGGAGACCG
>JAVBUI010000063.1:0-3310 GCA_031555495.1 Victivallaceae bacterium
CAATGCGCATGCATGAGGAAAATTCTACTGATTTTGCGAGCCATGGTAATTGAAGATCGCCTCTTCGATGAAAAAAATCAAGAAAAAAGAGGAAAAACGGCTTGATTTTGAATACACCATCTTGACTCTGCGCCAGGGCACTGCCCTGGACCGTCGCTTCGCCTTACGGCTTCGCTTCCACCTCCGCGCCCTCCCGGTAGCTCCCCGGATTCACTCCGTAGCGCTCCCCGAACCGCCGGTAGAAGTACGAGAGATCGTTAAACCCCGACTCAAAACAGATTTCGGAAATACTCAACTTCGAAGTCCGTAGCAGCCTCGCCGCGCATTCCAGCCGCTTCTCCCGCAGCGCCTCCGTAATCGTCATCCCCGCCGCCTCGCGAAACAATCGGCAAAGACGGCTCTTGGCGATATGCATTCTGGCCTCCAGCTCGTCCAAACTCAAGTTCTCCGCATAACGAAGCTCGATCTGCCGCCTGATATAACCGACCGCCGCCTCCGCGCTCCGGTGCCGGGCATTCCGGTTGCCCTCGCGCCCAAGCAAAATCAGCAGATCAAGCAGCAGAAGCCGCAGCCGCGTCCGGTAATTCGGCGGCATTTTTTCGTAGTCCCGCTCCATCGTCCTGACGATCCGCCGGATATCCAAACCGCTGTCAAAAATATGCAGCCGTTCCCCGCAACCCGCCTCCGGCGGCAGATTCCACTGCATCACCGAGAAAAAATTGAAATCATCCTGAAGCTCCCTCAACCCCTCCGTCACCAATTCCGGCATGAAGAGAATGTTGTAAATTTCAAGCCCCGGCCCGTCGATCACGTAGGTGGTCACATCCTCGGGATGGATCAGCAGCACCGAGCCGGGCCGGATCGGGTAACGGAGGTCGTTGATGATCTTTTCCCCTTGCCCCGCGATCACGCAGACGATTTTCCAGAACTCGCGCTTGAACCGGGTATTCTCGTTGAAATCCTTTGGGAGGTCGATTTCCCGTTTCAGGTAAAACGGAAAATCTCGCTCAAAAAAAGCGTTTTTTCGATAATATCCGGTCAGCTTCGCCATCTGTCACTCCCCGATTACCACCGCTTCGATGCCGAGCGCGGCGGCGATTCTGCACAACGTTTCCGCCTGGCGGCCGACGCCGAGCGCGAAGTGATGCGTCGGCCCCTCCGCCGCCCAGCGCTTGAGGAATGTCCGCACGTCCGGCTTGAACTTACCATGGGTATTGGTGTTGCCGGTCGGCGGGATCGGTCCCTTGACCGATTCGCCCTCGGCGATAATGAACTTGAATTTGCCGTCGGCTTTGACCCCGATCGAGAGCATCGTGACCGGCCCGGTGCGGAGGTTGAATTCGACGCCCGCGCCGAAGCCGGGCTTGCCGTGGTACTTCTTCAAGCTCCGGATCACCGGCTTGCCGTCGGCGATATTGAGGTGATGCGGGCCGTCGTGGCCCACGAGAACGCTGTCGCGCTCGAAGTCGACCGGGTGGAATTCGGCAAAGGAGCCGCCGCACTCGAGCCGGTCCATGATCAGCATCGCGATGCAGGTCTTGAGGTCGAATTCGCCGCACATCGGGAACCCGGCCGCGGTCAGCAGCGAATTGCCGACAATGAAATTGGTGACGATCTTGCGGACCGTCGAATCGGGCTCGCCTTCGTAATAGTAGGCGAGGCCGTCGAGCTTTTTGAGCTCGATGTAACGCTCCAGCGCGACTGCCGCCATCGCCGCCGTTTCGAGGTCGGCCGGGGTCAGTCTGGTGGTCAGCGGATCCGAAACCGGATCGGGAGTGTCGAAAAAGGCAAGGATTTTCTCCTTCATCGCCGCCGTTTCCGGCCCCGCCGGGTCGACCGCGCGCCAGATGGGCAGCAATTGATCGGCCTCGCACTGAACCACGTGACAGCCGAAGGCGGCGGTCGCGGCGGCGGGATCGGTGTGCATGTCGAGCATCGCCTCGAGGACGTGCCCGAGGTGCCCGATCCGGGCGCGCCGCAGGTCGTGAAGAACGTGGGCGATCCGGCACCATTCGGCGATTTCGGCGTCGGCCGCGGGGTCGTTTTCGAGCGTGCCGAGGATCACGGGCGGCGCTTTGCGCCCCATCCGGACGGCGACGCCGGTGAATTCGGGGACCGAGCAGAAGTCGTCGTTGCAGAGCTGCGTATAGGTCGTGGCATGGGCGTAATCCATCGCCGCAAGCGGCTGGAGCGCAACCAATACGACCGGGATGGAAAATTCGCGGATCAGCGCGCCGAAGGTCGCACTGGTGGCGTAGGTCAGCATGTCGACGACGAGAAGATCCGGGTCACACTTTTTGATCTCGGGCAACACCCGGTAGGCGGCTTCGGCATTGTCGATCATCCCGAAGTCGAAAACTTCGACCGAATTGGCGGCAAGCTTCCGTTTCAGGGTTTCGAATTTTTCCATCAGCTCGTCGAGCAAGCCGGGAAACTGTCCCCAGTAGGTATCGAGGCCGACGCCGACCAGAGCGACGTTGGCGGTCAGGGGTTTGCGGCGTTCAATGACAGGATTCATTTCAGTTTTCCTCTCCCCACGAAATCAGGAGATTCCCGGTGAAGTTTTCGGTTATGTACTTGGGACCGAAGCCGTCGTAAACAAGCTCCGACTTGCAGATCTGCGGTTCGTCGAGCGTCAGCTTGGCCCCGTCGCGCCCGCCTTTGGTGAAGCGCACCGATTCGACGTGTCCAGTCTCCGGCCGGAAGACGACCCGGACGTTGTCGAGGTTGCGCAATTGAATCCGCCGCTTGACCCCCGGCATCAGCGAAATGTCTTCGCGGCAGCTGATCACCGAATCGCCGCCGGAGACGAAAATCCGGCACTCGCGGTTGACCGCGCGTTCGACGTTGTAACGGGCGAAATTGTCTTTCAGCACCAGGTCGCTCCCGGTGAAGACCGGCGCGCCGTCCGGGAAGCGGAAGGACTGCCGCGCCGTAACATCGGCCCCGAATCCGGCAAAATAAAATGCATTGCCGCTCACGCGGAGCGTACAGCGCGGATCGGGAAGTTCGATACCCTCCTTTTCAAACCGGATCGCATAGCCGAAACGGGCGAGGAGCTCAAGAAACAGCGTTTCGACCGCGAAAAACTCCCGTCGGTCAAAAGCGGACGGAAAGTGCGCGTGCTTTTCGATGCGGAATGAATTGCTGCCGCGAAGCCAGAGCGCGAGCCCGCCGTTCGCGAAGCGCTTCGCCGTCGCCGCCGCCCGGCATTCGCCGTCGCGAACGTACTCGGCAATCACTTCGGTCGAATCGTCCTTCGGCACCCGGTCGAGCGGGCCGCCGGAGTAGGCCGCAAGGTGCCGGACCG
>JAVBUI010000394.1:0-7416 GCA_031555495.1 Victivallaceae bacterium
TCCATGTATTATCAATAAAGGTTTCCGGAGCAAACGACCATGAGAGAAGCAGTTTTCCTGATCCAATGCGAAGACCGCAAAGGACTTCTGGCGGAAATTTCCGCGTTTTTCTACGGCAAATCGTTCAATATCCTGCAATGCCGCCAATACACCGACATCGAAGAGGGCCGCTACTTCATGCGGATCCGGCTCGACCTGACCGACATGGCGATCACCCGGGCGGCGCTGGAGAGCGACTTCGCCGCATTCGCCGCCGCGCTGAAGCTCGATTATTCGCTCCACTACCGGGAAGACCTGCAGAAAGTGGCGATCATGGTCTCCAAGACCTCGCATTGCCTGTATGACCTCCTGACGCTCCGCGAGGAGGGCGACCTCGATTGCGAAATCCCGCTGATCATCAGCAACCACCCCGACCTCGAAGCAGTGGCGTCGAAGTTCAAGATCCCCTTTTACTGCTTTCCCATGCTCCCCGGGCGCAAGGCCGAACAGGAGGCGCAAATCCTCGGACTCCTCGAAAAACACCATATCGACCTCGTGGTGATGGCCCGTTACATGCAGATTCTCTCCGACGACTTCATCGGCCGTTATCCGCAGCGGATCATCAACATCCACCACGCCTTCCTGCCCGCCTTCCAGGGCGGCAACCCCTATTTGCGCGCCTGGGAGCGCGGCGTCAAAATGATCGGCGCGACCGCCCATTACGCGACCGCCGAACTCGACGAAGGCCCGATCATCGAGCAGGACGTCGAACGGATCAGCCATGAAAACAGTCCCGAAGAACTCAAGCAATTGGGCAAAGAGATCGAGCGCCGGGTCCTCACGCGCGCGGTCAAGGCCCACCTCGAGCGCCGGATCGTGACCTCCGGCCGACGGACGATCGTTTTTTCACGTTAAAACACAGGAGGGATCACCGTGAGGAATATTCGCCAGACGATTGCGGAAATTTTCCTGCTGGCGACTGCGTTTGTGCTGCCGCTCAAGTTCGGCACCATCGCGGTGATGCCGGAGGCTTCGGCGTTTTTCCCCGGGACGCTTTTCGATTACATGATCATCAGCTGGTCGGCCAATCTTTTCCCGATCGCGGCCGGGATTGCGCTCGTGCTCTGCCTCTTCGGCTTTCCCGGCGCGGTGGCGAACTTCCGTTCGCCCGCCTGGCGTTTTGCAGTGTTGTGGAGCGCGGGCTTGCTGCTGTTTTCACTCCCCGGATTGATCAACGCGAGCGCGGTTGAGTTCGCTTACATGGAGCTCGTCCATTTCGCCGGGATCGGCGCCTTTGCGATGGCGGCGTACCTTTATCTCGCCGCCGATCCGGCCCGTTACGGCAAGCGGCTGCTGGCGGTGCTGGCGGTCGGGATGCTGATTTTGAGCTATCTGGGCCTCGAACAATATTTCTGGGGCTTCGAGCAATCGCGCCAGTATCTGCTCGACCAGGAGGCAAAAGGCATTCAAGTGGGCGGCGTGCTCAAGGCGCGGGCGTTCGACGACCGGGTGTTCGCCACCTTCACGAGCTGCAATTCGCTGGCGGGCTATATGCTTTTGCTGCTCCCGATGCTGGTCGCCTCGCTCTGGCGCTGGGGAAGCCGCGTGGAGCCGGTCAAAATCAGCCGCATCCTCTTCGTCGCCATCGGCGGCGGCGCCGCGCTGGCGGTGCTGCTGCTGACCAAGAGCCGCGCCGCGTACCTCGCCATCGCGCTGACGGCGGCGCTCGCCGCGGTCGCCTGGCCGATGAGGAGGCGCTGGAAAATCACGCTGCTGGCGCTGATGGCGGCAACGGTGCTCGCCGGGGCGTTCTACATCCACCGCCACGGCCGCGGTTTCGAATCGATGGAAGCGCGGGCGGACTATCTTCGCAGTTCCGTGCTGCTGCTGGCCCGACATCCATTCGCCGGCTGCGGTTGGGGTGAATTTTTCTTTGAACACATGCGGATCAAGGCGATCGAATCCCACGAAGCCGCCCACGATCCCCACAATCTCGTGATGACCGCCGCCCAGGCGGGGCTGCCGCTGACGCTGCTGGTCATCTTCGGCATGGCTTATCCGCTCTGCCTCATCGGGCGGCGCGTGAAGCGGATCAGGCGCGAGAGCGGCGAATGGCCCGTCGACGAAGTCGCCGCCCTGATCGGATTGACCGCATTCTACATCCACTCGATGATGGAGATCCACATCCAGATTCCCGCCGTCATGGCGGCGTATTTCGCTTTCTCACTGGCGATGCTGATCCGGGAAGAGCCGGAAGCGCCATCCGATGCGCCGCGCGCGCTGAAACCCGGACTCCGGGTGTTTTTCCTGATGTTCGGCCTCGGCGCAATCGTCGCTGGCGACCGGATTCTCAACGCCGAAATCGCCTTTGACAAACTCACCGCGCTTTCGTCCCGCGCCAATAAATCGCCTGCGGAGATGACGCAGGTTTCGCCCGACGCGGTCCGGCTGATGATGCGCGAAGCCGTCCGGGCGCGGCCTTATTCGTCGTTCCCGTACTCGGCCGCCGCCGACTTCATGCTGTCGCGCGACAATCTCGACGAAGCCGAGGCGCTGTATATTGAAGCCATCAAACGGGCTCC
Organism: Victivallaceae bacterium; assembly: GCA_031555495.1. Classification (GTDB taxonomy): domain Bacteria; phylum Verrucomicrobiota; class Lentisphaeria; order Victivallales; family Victivallaceae; genus JAVBUI01. The sequence continues at coordinate 2,562 of JAVBUI010000394.1, forward strand.
CAAACGCCCGTCGCTTTATTTGCGCCGTTCGATCATCGCGCTCCGGCGCGGCGACGCGGACAAAGCCCGCGAATGGATGGCAAAAGCCCGTGAGTTGTTTCCGAACAATCCGGAATATCAAAAATAAAAAGGTCTATTATGAAGAAAAAGGTCATTCTTTTCCAGGGCGACTCGATCACCGACGCCGGACGCGGCCGCGAAATCGCCGAGCCCAACCTTGAACTCGGCTGCGGTTACGTTTCGCAGATCGCCTCGCGGCTCCTCGCCGACCGGCCCTCCGACAACTGGGCGATTTACAATCGCGGCATCAGCGGCAACCGGGTGGTCGACCTCTACGCCCGCTGGAAGTGCGACGGGCTGAACCTCAAGCCGGATTTGATCAGCATTCTGATCGGGGTCAACGACACCTGGCATGAATTCATGTACCAAAACGGCGTCGAAGTGGCGCGTTACGAAGAATTTTACCGCCGCGTGCTCGACTGGACGATGACCGCGCGGCCCAAAACCAAGCTGATCCTGATCGAGCCCTTCGTCCTCGAAACCGGAGTCGTCACCAAGGATTGGATCAAGGACATCGACGCCCGCCGCAAAGTCGCCAAGGCGCTCGCCGATGAATTCAAGGCCCCCCTCGTCCCGATGCAGTCGATCTACAACAAAGCGGCCAAAAAAGCCCCGGCCGCCTATTGGCTCGCGGACGGCGTCCACCCCACCGCCGCCGGTCACCAGCTGATGACCGACGCCTGGCTCAAGGCCGCCGCGCCGCTGCTTTAGGAACGATAAAAAAAAGCGGGCGAACTGAAAAGTTCGCCCGTTTTTTTTATTCCGGCTCAGGGTAATCAATCAACCGCGTATCCCGGATATCGGAAAATTTGCCGTCGACGCGGTAGTCGGGCTGCAAAGAGACTTTGCCGCCCCCCTCGGGCAGGTCGATTGCAAAGGTCGGCACCGCGAGCGACGAAAGGCGCGGCCGGAAGGCGCGGAGAATGTCGAGCCCGCATTGAATGCCGGTCGCGAAGTGGCGGACGCCCCGCACCGGATCGACGTGAAAAAGGTAATGGGGTTTGACCCGAAGCGCGATCAGCGAGCGGAAGAGTTCTTCGAGGATTTCCGCTTGATCGTTGACGCCTTTCAGGAGCACCGTTTGATTGACCACCGGAACACCGGAGCGGACCAACCGCGTCAGCGCGGCGGACGAAGCGGCGGTGATTTCGCGCGGATGGTTGAAGTGGGTGGCGATCCACAAGCCGGGAACGCTGCCGAGGTAATCGGCCAGTTCCGGGGTAATCACATCCGGCGCGACGACTGGGAGCCTGGTGGCGACCCGGAGGGTCTGGAGCGTACCGGCGCTCTGCAATGCGGCGATGATTTCGGCGATGCGTTTCAACCCCAGCGTCAGCGGGTCGCCGCCGGAGATCAGAATTTCAGTGATTTCGGGTGTGGAGCGCAGGTGGTTTACCACCTCGGCAAGTTCTGAATCGGAGATATCGGGCTCGTGTACTCCGGCCATCCAACCGCGTTTGCGGAAGCAGAAGCGGCAGTGGGTGAGGCAATTGGAGGTGACGAGGAGAACCGCGCGGTCGGTGAAGCGGTGGATCAGGCGCGGGACGGGCATTTGCTCGACTTCACTCAGGGGGTCGAAACTGGAGGAGGAGTCGGCGAGCTCGGCGGGGTCGGGGATGCATTGTTTGTAGATGGGGTCGCCGGACCCGAGATTGCGGTCGATCAAGTTGAGATAGTAGTCGCTGATCCGGACCGGGTATTGGGCGTCGTCAAGAGCGAGCTCCGGGCGGGCCGGGAGGCTGAGGGCGGCGAGGGCCGCGGTGCTATGATTGTATATCTTCATGATAGGTATCCTGTTTTCACTACGGCTGCTTCGCTCGGTGTCGTTCGCCGATCATTTCATGATGCGGCTGCCGACCTCGCTTTCGCAGGGCGGAGTCGGCTCCGCCGACGTTGGGGGGAGCGCTTCGCTTAGCTTCGCTCCGGTGGAGCCGGAGCGACCAGCGCTGTTCGCGCGCTGGACTGCGACCAGCCGAACGCTGGCCGGGATTAGCGCTTCGCGCTTTTTTTTTATTTTTTTTATTTTTTCAGGCCCGGGCTATCGTTAATACCCGTATCCGCCTCGCCCCTGCCCGGTGCAACGTCTTCACCGCCTCCGTCAGCGTAACCCCCGTCGTCAGCACATCGTCCACCACCCACAAATCCTTCCCCTCCACCAACGCCGGGTCCGTCACCGCAAACGCCCCGCACAAATTCTTCACCCGATCACTCCGCTTCAACTCCGCCTGATGCGGCGTCCTGCGAACCCGCTTCAACGCCCCCAGCAGCGGAATCCCCAACCCCTTCGCCACCAATCGCGCCACCAATTCAGCCTGGTTGTACGACCGCTTCCACATTCGCGTATAATGCAGCGGCACCGGCACCATGGCGTCCATCAACTCCCCTCCCCCGCGCACCAGCGGCGCCGCCAGCCGCGCCAACGGCCTCGCCAGCTCCGGCTGATCCGAAAACTTCAAGCGCTTCACCAGATCCCGCCCCGCGTCCCGGTAATCAAACACCGTCACCGCCCCCACCCACGGCCTCTGCTCCTCGCGCACACACTTCGAACACACACCCAATACCCCGTCCATCGCCCCGCCGCATCCCCGGCAGCGCTCCCCGGATATGAAATGCAACTTCGCCAGACACGCGTCGCAAAAACAATTTTCACCCCGCCCCTCCCCCGTCTCACACACCGGACACGGCAGGAGATTCCAGTCGGCAATGAATTTCCGGAACATCATACCCCGTTCCTCCGTCCCAGAAGCTCGGTCCCGATAAACCCCTCATGGTGGCGAATCTCCCGGCAGCTCCAACGTCCCCGGATCACCTCCACCAGATCGTACCGGCACTCCATCCCCTCCGGCGCATAATCGCGCAAATAAGCCTGACCGGCGCGGAGGTTGCGCCGCATCTGCCGGATCGACAGATTCGCCATCGGTCCGTAAAATCCCCGGCGGCGCAAAGTTTTGACTTCGACGAACACCATCGTCCCCCCGTCGCGCATCACCAGATCGAGCTCGCCCGACGGACAACGCCAGCCGGAAGCGAGAAACACGTATCCCTTCTCCTCCAACAGCCGCCGCGCATCACGTTCTCCCCGGCGGCCCAGCCGCAAGTGCGCAGCACGAGCCAGATGAAATTTCATTGATTCTCCAACAGGAAACGAAAATACGGCAACTGGGAAGCAACGGTAAGCTTCGGATTTTCCGCCGTGTGCGCGACGACCCGGACTTCATATCCGGCGTTTTCAAGCACCGCCGCGTCGTCGGTCCAGACGCCCGGCGCGCGGTAGGCGGCGAGCAACGTTTTGAGGTGAAAGCATTGCGGCGTCTCCACCGCGTACAACGAAGCGCGGTCGACGGTTCCGGTGATTTTCAGGCCGCCGTCGGTTTTTTTCAACGTATCAGTCACCGCCCGGCCCGGAATCGCGCCCCCCGCCTCCCGCGCCGACGCCAGGACTTTAAGCAGCAGTTCTCCGGTCGCAAAAGGCCTTGCGGCATCGTGGATTGCGACGTATTCGATCCCCTCGGGCAACACCGCCAGACCGGCGCGAACCGAATCGGTTCTGGTTTCGCCGCCGGGGACGAAAAGAAACGGCAGGTCGGCAAGGTAACGCTTCGCCGTGTCGCGGAACAATGCCAATTCGGCCCCGGGAACCACCATGATCCGGCGGCCTTCGCCGAAGTGGGCACCGAGGGTTTCAAGCGAATGGAGGAAGAGCGGCTTTTCGCCGAGCATGACCATCAATTTATTGCCCGCGCCGTAACGGCTCCCCGAACCGCCTCCGACCACGATCAATGCTGTATCCTTAAGCATTGTAGTCTCCGATCATAAAAAACGCCGAGGGTATATCTCCCCCGGCGAATATAAAAACCGTCTTAACGGCTGCCGCCCGAATAGTTCGGCGCATCGTGAAGCATGGTGACGTCGTGCGGATGCGCTTCGCGGAGACCGGCGGAGGTGACCCTGACCGCCCGCGCTTTTTCGTGAAGTTCGTTCAACGTACGCGCGCCGCAGTAGCCGAAGGAATAACGCACCCCGCCGACGAACTGGTGAATCACATTCTTGACCGGACCGCGGAACGGCACCAGCCCCTCGATGCCCTGCGGCACGAGTTCGGCGTCGTCCTCGACGTCGCTCTGTCCGTAACGTTCGCGGCTGCCCTTGCCGGTCTTCATCGCTTCAAGGCTTCCCATGCCGCGATAGACGACATAGCTCCGGCCCTGGTGCAGAACGACTTCGCCGGTGCTTTCGCTGGTCCCGGCCAGCGCCGAGCCCATCATCACCGAGGAAGCCCCGACCGCGAGCGCCTTGGCCACGTCGCCCGACTGCTTGATCCCGCCGTCGGCGATTACCGGAATGTCGGCGGGAACCGCCTTGGACGCTTCATAAACCGCGGTGACCTGCGGGACTCCGACGCCCGCGACTACGCGGGTGGTGCAAATCGAGCCGGGACCGATCCCGACCTTGATGCCGTCCGCGCCCGCGTCGGCGAGCGCTTTGGCCGCTTCGGCGGTGGCGATGTTGCCGCCGACCACGTCGACGCGGCCGCCGTAATTGCGTTTAATCCAGCCGACGGTATCGATCACGCCGCGGCTGTGACCGTGGGCGGTGTCGACCACGAGCACGTCGACGTCGGACTGTCCGTAGCGCTCGCGGCTGCCTTTGCCGCACTTCATCGCTTCCAGACTGCCCATGCCGCGATAGACGACATAGCTCCGGCCGTGGTGCAGCACCAGCTCGCCGGGGCACTCTTCCGTCCCGGCCAGCGCCGAGCCCATCATGACGCAGGAGGCTCCCACCGCCAGCGCCT
>JAVBUI010000192.1:0-7088 GCA_031555495.1 Victivallaceae bacterium
GATGTTCAAATTTTGCAGGGCAAGGAGACCTGGAACGTTTTCGGGAAGCAGCTGGAGGCTCCGGTTCCCTCGATGCTGCAGGCGCAGGGATTCCGCACGATGGTGAGTCCGGCTGATGCGTCGACGGACGATCTTTTTGTGGCGGCGATGACGATCGGCGCCGCGTCGGCACCGGCTCCGGCGGTGGCGAAGAAGGTGAATGCGGAAAACGTTCAGCTTTCCACGATGGACTTTGTGGTCGTGCTCGGCACCGGCAATGCTCCAGCGTCGAAGGCGTTCGAGCTGACGGTGGAGGGGGACGAAAAGCGCGTACTGCTCGCGGACCTCGCGCCGGGCAAGTGGGAGATTGCGGGAGCGGAGAAGAAGATTGCGGTCACGGTCGAGGCGGGCAAAAACACTGCGTACCTCAAGCTGGGCAAGGACGAGTATAAAGTCACGCCGGTAAAGTAGGGAGCGAAGCGCATAAGCGCGAAGCGACGGTCCAAGGCATTGCCCTGGCGCAGAGTCCAGAGGGCGCGGAGCCCTCTGGCGGAGTGTGAGGCAGCGCCTCGCCGCCCCCGCCGGGCGAAGCCCAGCTCAAGAGAGCGGAACGAGAGTTCCGCCCTGAGCCCGGCCCGAGCGGAGGCCGCCAGGCCGGAGCGACCGTCCCCGAAGCAACACACAACGTGTCATATCAGCCGGATTCGTCCGGCTGATTTGCTTTTTAGGCGCTATACTCTATATTAAAGCAATCGCTGAACCCGGAAAGGAAAAGCACCATGAAGAAGTATCTTGTCATCGCCGCCATCGCCGCGTTCCTGGCCGTCAGGGCCGGGGCCCACTGTGAAATTCCGTGCGGAATTTACGACGACCAGACCCGGTTCAAATTGCTCAACGAGCACATCGACACGATTGCCAAAAGCATCCACGAAATCGGACATCTGTCCGAAGATGGCGCGAAGCAGAATTACAACCAGCTCGTCCGCTGGGTGGTCAACAAGGAGACCCATGCGAGCGAGTTCCAGCAGATCGTCACCCAGTACTTCATGACCCAGCGGGTGAAGCCGGTGGCGCCCGACGCTCCCGGGTACAACCACTACGTCGCCCAACTGACGGTGCTCCACCAGATGCTGGTCGAGGCGATGAAAGCCAAGCAGAGCGCCGATCCTGCTACCGTCAAAAAACTCAGGGAACTGACCGCGCAGTTCGAGAAACTTTATCAAGAGAGTATGCGCAGCCGTTAACGGTAGCGGTTGGTATAGGAAAGAAGGCTTTCGATTTTACGGTAGCTCGGGCCGGTGGCGACCACGGTGGTCGGAAGGACATAGGGCTGGACGCCGACATGGCCGTCGGCGTAGGCCGTGTTGACCGACGATTGGCCGTGCCGCCCCCAGGCGATAAAGCTGAGCGGGGTGCCGGGGATCCAATAATTCGGACCGTTGCTCCAGTTGTGAAGTTTGGCGGTGTAGTAATAGCCGTCCATGAAGGTCATTTTTTGGGAGGGGTCCAGGATTTTGCCGAGCTTGGCGATCGGTTTTTCAATGGTGCTGCCGGATGCGACGTAACCGTTGTTGCTGTTGAGGAGGTAGCCGCCCATCCGGTAGGTGATTTCGGGATCGGTCGAGTTGGGGGTGTAAGGCTGGTTGTCGGAGACGATGAGGCCTTCCTCATGCTGGGCTCCGGGGCAAAGCGGCACCGCCGCCGTGGCGGAGTTGGTGTTCTTGCGCCCGAAGAAGCCGGGGCTGTAGGGATTGAGCTGCCCGGTCCAGAAACTGCCCCGGAGCGGATGGGCGAACCACAGCGCGGGAACACCGCAATCGTCGTAGTCCTGAGCGTAGAGCGAATTGAACATCGCAAGTTGTTTTTCGTTGCTGACGCAGCTTGCCGATTGCGCCTTGGCGCGGGCTTTGTTGAGGGCGGGCAGCAGCATCGAGGCGAGGATCGCGATGATTGCGATAACCACCAGCAATTCGATCAGGGTGAACATCTTTCTTCTCATTTCGGCCTCCGTTGGTTTAATCGAGCCAGCCGGTGAATTCCGGTATTTCAAGTTTGACTTCTTTGCCGTCGACGTCGACTCGCTTCGCCCGGTAAACGAAAACCTTTTCTCCTTGCGCCAAAAGCAAGGTGGCGTCGGCTTTGATTTTTCCCGCGGCGAGCTCGCCGGTTTCACGGAAATCGGCTTCATAGCGAAGCAGGTTCAATTTTCCGGCGAACTCGAAGTCGACCGCGCCCGGTTTGGCGCTCAGGACTTTTACCGCCGGAGCCTCCTTGCCGGGGGCGAAGGCGGCAAGGAGCGTCAGCGCCGAAGATTGATCGAAACCGGTATCGGCCGAGAATTCCAGCGTCGGCGACGCGATCATACCGGCTCGGCCGATGCCGCTCCAGCCGCGGAGCTCCGGCTCCTTCTGCCCTTCGACGCAGGTCGCTTCGACTGAGGCTGCGGGTTTCAGCAGCATCTGAACGAGCAAATTCGGCTTGGCGGCGTTCTGCGAAAACCATCTCAACTTGTCTTTGTCGAGACTCCACTTCTCCATCGGAGCGGCGGGGAAGACGTAGTTGGCGACGGCTTTGCCGTCCGGTGTTTTGACGATCCGGGTCCGGTCGAAAACAAGGAAGAAGTCGCCGGAGAGCCAGACGAGAGCGCGCTGCATTTCGGCGTCGAGGTTCTTTTCGTATTTTTCGGAGAAATCCCCCTGGAAAGAGCCTTCGTTGAATTCGCCGACCGCGACGCCGAAGTTGTCCGCGAGTTTCGCGTCGAGGAGCTTTGCTTCCTTCCGCGCCTGATGGGCCCCGTTGAAGTTGACCGTCGCGTGGGAGGAGGTCTCCCGTCCGTAGGCGTAGTGATGATCCTTGCGTTCATAGGTGCTGATCGCGGGGTCGATCAGCAGCGAATGCCCGTCGGCTCCAAATTCGAAGGTCAGGCGGCTCAGGTGCGTGTGCCAGCCGCCGAATTTGCCCGCGTCGAAGAAAAAGACTTCGCGGTCGTTGCCGCCGAACACCAGTCCGGCGTCTTTAAAAACACCGTATTGCAGCGGCTTCCAGTTCTCCACGCCGCCGCGCCGGGCGAGGCGGGACAAATCGGAACGGGGAGGCCATTTGGGAAATTCTTTGGCATTGTAGCTGCTGTCGTTGAAGGCGAAGCGGCTGCCGAGCGAAGTAAACTGGAGCGCTTTTTCGACCGTTTCGCTGTTGGAAGCGAGCTTGAGTTCGGGGCGGAGTTGGCCGAGCGCGGCGGCGTTGACCATGAGCTCGGTCATCCAGATGTGATAGCCGGTGGTGTTTTCGAGGTGTGAGCCGTCGGCGCGGAACTGGCGCTTGAAACAGCCGTTGAGGACGCGCGCGCCTTTTTCGCGCCAGCGGGGGGCGTCGGAAAGGAAATCGAGCTTGATGCCTGCTTCCAGCAGGGCGAACGCCTGGGCAATCTGCCAATTGCTGTCGCCTTCTTCGGTTGCGTCCATCAGCATATTGGTCTGTCGGGCAATCATTTCGAGCGTGCGCGCCGCAAAGGCGTCGTCGAACGCTTTGCTGTTGCGGAAGGTCGCCAGCGCGGTGATCCAGTTGCGGATGCGGATCGAGGCGTTGAGCTGGTTGTTCCACTGCGGATCGAGAAATTTGTAATCGCTCTTTTGCCAGTAATCGAACCAATCTTCCATCAGTTCGCGCGCCCGCGCCGCGTATTTCCCGTCCTGATTCTGGCGGTAGGCGGCGAAAAGCATGTCGAGCATGAAGAAGCGGTTGAGCTGGGCGACCCACTCCTGATGGTCCTTTTGTTTGCCGGTCCAGTCGATGTTCCGGCTGCCGACCTTAACTTCCTCGTCCTTGTTGAAGTAAACGACGCCGCCGCAGACTTTGTCGGCACATTCGAAGATACGCTGTTTGTCGGCCGGTTTCAGGTCATGTTTGCGGTCGGTGACGATGCGGTCGGACGCGCGGTTGACCCGGTCGACCCTTTGTACGAATTCCGCCGGCGTCAGCGGGCCGATCCGATCAGCCGCGAAAACAGTCGCGCCGGACAGTAATAAAAGCATGGTACGGATGAAATTTGGCATCTTCTTCTCCTTTGCGGATTTAAACACCGAACGAACGTGACCGGGAGGTTGTTTTACAACCCGGCAACCGTCGAATGCCTTTTTTGACTGCGGCTTCTAACCCGGATATTGCGTGAAAAGGTCGATGGATTGAGCAAAAGTTTTGAGAATCAGGCGGTTGCCAAACCGGAGGGAGACAATGAATTGTCTTCCGAGGATTTGACAATCGGATGAGCTCAAAAGATTGCTCAAGACATGGTCGGCTTCATGCAATATCCGGGCTGAGATTTTTCAAGATGGAATCTGGAGATCGGGAAGCATGGAAAGGCGCCGTCCGGGAACCGCCGGATTGGTGATTCGGAAGATGGCCTCGTCGAGCAGTGTCCGGCCCGCCTGGCGCCAGTCGATGCCGATGTTTGGAACCGGCTCGAAGTCCGGGAGATAACGTGATTTGCCGTCGATGCTGAGCAAACGGAAGTCGTCGGTCATGGCCCGTCCGTATTTTTTCCGGTAGCTTTGCTGGGTGATGTTGCTGATGGAGCCGCCGACGATCAGATATCCGCAGGAGGGGTCGTCAAACCACTCCAGCGGCGGATGGTTGTCGGCAAGCGTGAGGCCTTCACAACCGCCCGCTTCGGAAAACTCGGCCTTGACCACGTGAAACATGTCGCGGGGAAAACCGAAATCGAAATAGAGGCATTTGATCCGGTCGATTCCGAGGCTCCCGAAATATTGCCGCGCCAGCCGTGCGGTGATGAAGCAATCCAGACCGACGGTCGACATCCGGCCGCCGTACATTTCCCCCATCAGCAGCCCGACTGCCGGAATCCCGGCGGGAAACGCCAGCGGATTTTTGTCATAGAGGGAAAGGAAAATCAGCGCGTCTTTGCCCGCCACTTCGTTCTTGTCGATCGTCAACGGCTCCGTGCGGCTGTAGAATTCGCTGAAGAAAATTTCGATCCGGCAATCGCACTCCGCCGCCCGTTCCTGGATGCCGAGCAGTGCGTGGGCGCTGTAGGAGTGAGTCGGCTCCAGCGAGGTCGTACCGTCGGTGAAGATTGCGATCTGCCACTTCGGCGGTTTCGATTTTCCGAGTTTGCCGCCGTTGACGTAATTGCCGTCGCCCTGCCGCATGGAGATCAGGCCCGCCCGCTCCAGTTCGAGCATCGCGTTGCGCGCGGTCGACATGGTCATGTCGAATTGCCCGGCCAGGGCCCGCAGCGACGGCAATTTGTCCCCTTCGCGGAAAGTTCCGCACCCGATCATTGCCCGGATGTGGGTCAGCAGCCGCAACCGATCGTTTTTCGCCATAATTTCCAGCCTCCATAATTGAACACTTTCTAAACAGTAAACAATTATACAACAGTCAATAAAAAAAAACACGCCGGAATTTGGCGGAAAGCGACAAAAAATGAAAAAAAGAGGGCGTGCCACACCGTCGGGGCGAGAGCGCTCCATCGCAGTGGCACGCGGCGAAAAAAAACGCGCCCGGGTCACCGGACGCGTTTTTCGCGATGCAAGCGTCGTTTACATCAGCATCCCGCCGTCGACGTTCATCACCTGGCCGGTGATGTAATCCGAATCCGGCGAGCAGAAAAAGTAAACCGCGCTTGCCACATCCGCCGCCGTGCCGCCGCGACCCGCCGGAATCACCTTCAGGAAATTTTCAGTCGCCGCATCCGACAACTTTGCCGTCATATCGGTAATGATATAACCCGGAGCCACCGCGTTGACCTGAATATTGCGCGAAGCAAATTCCTTCGCCGTCGTCTTCGCCAGCGCGATCACGCCCGCCTTGGACGCCGAATAGTTCGCCTGCCCGGCATTGCCCATCCGCCCCACCACCGACGCGATGTTGACGATCTTGCCCGCGCGCTGCTTCATCATCGGACGGCAGGCCGCTTTGGTGAAGTTGAACGTGCCCTTGAGGTTCACCGCGATCACCGCGTCCCACTGCTCCTCGGTCATGCGCATGATCAAGGTGTCCTTGGTGATCCCGGCGTTGTTGATCAGAATGTCGACCCGGCCGAAATCGTTGACCACCGCGTCGATGGTCGCATCGGCGTCCGCCATTTTGGCGACGTTTGCGGCATAAGCGCGGGCTTCGACGCCCGCGGCCTTGAATTCATCGGCGGTCTGCTGCGCCACGTCGAGCATGATGTCGACAATCGCCAGCTTCGCACCTTCGTCGGCCAGACGCGCACAGATCGCTTTGCCGATACCGCGGGCGCCGCCGGTGACCAGAGCCACCTTGCCGTCAAGACGTTTTTCCAAACCCATCGTAAACCTCTTTTCCTTCATTATACGTTAAACGCGTTCAAAGTTTCCATCGAATTGATATTGAAAAGCTTCACTTCGGCGATCGTCCGGCGCATCAGTCCGGTAAGGACGTTGCCGGGGCCGAATTCGATCATCGTGTCGCCGCCAGCCGCCGCCAGCGCGCGGACGCACTCTTCCCAGCGGACGCTGCCCGCGACCTGACGGGCGAGGTTTTCGCGCAACTCTTCGACCGAAGCAGCCGGAGCGGCGCTGAAATTGTGGTAAACCGGACAGGCCGGGAGCGCAAGCGAAGCCGACGCAAGCACCGGACGGAGCGCTTCGCCCGCCGGAGCCATCAGCCGCGAATGGAACGCGCCCGCGACATTGAGCTCGATGACCTTGCGCATGCCGCGCGCCTTGAGCGCCTCGACCGCGACGGCGACTTTGGTCTTTTCGCCGCTGATCACGATCTGGCCGGGATTGTTGTAGTTGGCCACGTCGATGCCGCATTCGGCGGCGACTTCGCGGATGACGTTGACGTCGCCGCCCAGCACCGAAGCCATTCCGCCGGAGGTCGCGCGGCAGGCTTCATCCATCAGCTCGGCGCGGCGGGCCAGGAGCTGCAGCCCGTCGACAAAGGAAAAAGCGCCGGCGGCGTACAAGGCGCCGTATTCGCCGAGGCTCAATCCGGCGCAGCCGATCGGCTTGACGGCGGGAAATTTTTCACGGAACGCTTCGAGCGCGGCACAGCTCATGGTGTAGATCGCGACCTGGGCCGAACGCGTATAGGTCAGTTTTGCGGCGGGGCCTGCACTACCG
>JAVBUI010000223.1:0-4313 GCA_031555495.1 Victivallaceae bacterium
CGACCACCGGCAGCGCCACCGGCAGAACGTCGCGCAGGTTGTCCGACTCCATCAGGAGAATCACTCCGTCGGCCCGTTCGACCGCCCCCGCGAGCTCCTCCGTCGAAACATTCCACGATACCGGCATCACATCAAGCAGACAATCCTTTTCGAGCGCCAATTGCCGGATGCCCTGAAGCGCAGTCAGGTAAATCCCGGTCCGCTGTGAAATCCGCCCGGAGTGGACAATAACCAAAATCCTCCTCACCGCCTTCTTTGCCATGCCGCCGCCGAAACGGTTGCCGATCAGGATCTGCTGACCGGATTTCTCCAGCAGCCCGCGGGCGCACAAATAGGCCACCGCGCGCTGGACCGAGCTGTAGCTCAAGCCGAACTTCTCCTGAAGCTCGCGAAGCGGCGGCACCCGGTTGCCGGTGATCAGTTCACCGGTGACGATCGCCGTTTCAAGATATTCGATCAACGCCGAAGCCCGGCGCGGCTTGGGCGGCATGAAGCCAAGTTTCATTGCTTTTCCATTGTGAACAAAAGTTTTTCCCCACCCCGGACGCCGAGCAGCAAGCTGTGGCGGTACGGCTCGACAATATAAGTTTTGCCGTTGACGCTCCAGGTCCCGGCCGCGAGGCAGGTCGCCAGCAGTTTACCGGTCTCGCCGCCCGGGATTTCGATGGTGAATTCGCGAGAGAGCAAAGCGCTGTCGACCGGGAACACGGTCGTGGCGCCGCCGCAGAACACCGCCAGCGCGGGGCCGAAGACCTTGCAACTCGCCGGAGACGGCTTGGCGTCGTCCGGAACCGCCCGGAGGACGGTGACGAAGGTGTCGTCTCGCTGTGCCTTTTCGGGCGTGAACACCACGCGTGAAGCTTCGGCGATCCAGTCTTCCGGCAGCGGCAACTCGTAAGTCACACCGCCGTAGGTCCGGGCGGCGACGCCGCTCTTGACTTCCATTCCCACGCCGGGAGTCAGCATATCCAAATACACGTGCCCTTCACCGGCTGCGTTGCGGTTGGTGGTGACAAAGCCCTTGTCCGTCTTCTTCGGAACACCGAAGGTATTGAATTGAAGATCCTTCCGGAACGACGCACCGGAGGAACGAATCACATCGTAAATCACCACGATCGCCGGTTCTTCGGCACGGCCGGTGTTCCAGAAAACGTAGCCGCGCTTGTACTCCTCGACCTTGGGTGAATAAGCCCCCTTGAGGTCGACCGCGAAATGGCTCACCAGAGGCTTCATCCGGTCCGGTCCGAAGCCCGCCGCAATCACTTTGCCCCGGTAAAACTGCGGATCGGACTGGACCATCGCCGGGGTTTCCGGCGAACTCTGATTGAGTTGGATGCCGCCGTCGTTGGCGCAAGCAAGATTCTTCCAGGCCGTCAAGATGAATTTCTCATCGGGGTCGTGTACAAGCATCATGCTGTGTGAAATCGAGCGCTTGGCATAGTTGAAGTCGTAAGGCGTACCATAAAAACGGTACTGCCCGAGGTCGACGATCTGGAGCCCCCGGTAAAAGAGCTGGACCGCGCCCGAATCGGAGTGCTGGTGGTTTCCGAAGTTGTACCCGCCCCCTTTGACCTCGGCGATCACCGCGCTCGAGTTGTCGGCCATATCCCACGAAGTGCGCGCGATCATCCCTCCGATGATCGGCCCGAAGTCGATCGAGAGCGGCAAGGTGTCGAAGGTCATATCCGGTTTTAAATCAGGATCGTTGAAGAGCAGCGCCATCAGCGGAAATTCGCCGAAGGAGTCCTGCCGCATCATCTCGCCCTTGACCTGGGCGCTGCGGCTCCCGGCCTGTGCGAGCATGGTGGTCAACGGATACTTCCAGTACGGACGCCGCAGCATGTAGTCGCCGCAGGGCAGCATTTCGCTGTTGGGAGTCCGACTGTAGGTCCAGTGGTCGATCACACTGTCAATATTGGGGTCGAAAACCGGTTTCCCCGACATCCGCTCGAGCATGTGGGCGGCGTGCAAATCGCAGCCGTAGCGCAGATAACCGTAATTGTTGCCCTGGTCGTGGCGGGGCGACCGGTACTTGAATTTGCACATCGGGACAAGTTTCTCCAGCAGCAGGCAGGAGACGTAACGGTACGGCTCCGGGTCCTCGTCGTAAACCGCGATCGACATCGCGAGCAAATCGCGGCTGACCTGCCACTCGTTGCCGTGCCCGGCGACCACCAGCTGGCGGACCGGAGGCCAGCCGATTTCCGTGTCTTTGGCGTAAGTGAGCATTTTTCCGCGCAGAAAATCGCGTTCCTCCGGAGTCAGCGCGTCGTAGCACCAATCGTAAACCAATGCGGCCGTGTAGATTGCCGAACCGATTTCGCGGGTGATGTCGAGCGCGTTGCCGAACTCCAGTGCCCGGAAATAGCGAACCGCCAGATCGGCTGTTTCGCGGGCGAGCTTGCGGTCGTTTTCGACCAAAGACACGAAGGCCCGCTCGAAGAGCGCGTTTTCGAGCTTTTGATACGGGCCCTTCTCCCAGCCGGGATCGATTCCTGCTTGGAGCACCGCGAACGCGGCGGCGAGGATTTTTTCGTAAATCGCCTTGTTTTCCGGCTTGGCGAGATTGGCGCGGACGCGCTCAAAGGATTCGCCGCGCATCCAGACCCGGGGGTGGGTCCTGGCGGGGGGAACGATGGCGGGGCGGTAGGCGGTCATTTCCGGCGTGGCCTTGCCCCCGGCCGGAATTGGGACGAAGCGCAATCCCTCGATCCGGACACCGCGCGGCAGCTGGAACGACAGTTTCTGGTCTTTTCCGGTCAATTGAAATTTACCGAGCTCAGTGGTGTTCCGCTCCTGGTCACGCCACGGAGAATAGGAGTTGCGGATGGTCGGAAGAAGGTTGTCCCACTGCATTTTGAGGTAATAATGCGGCTGTTCCTTACGCCATTTGAGCCGGAAGGAAGCGCCGTATTCATCGACTGCGGTGACTCCGGCGACCGCATAACGCCCCGGTTTTTCCGCCCGGACCGTGACGAAGAAATCGGGTGTGTGATCCTTTCGCGAAAGCACGAGCGGCTCGACGCCCTGCCGCAGCGCGATCCCTTTGCCGCCCTTGAAGCTCGGCTGGCCGACGATTTCGCCGCGCTCACCATTGAGGGTCGCGACTTCGGCCAGGTTCAATTCAGTCGGCGCTCCCGCGGCGATTTCCACCGCAGCCGGCGCACCCGGCAGCAGGAAAAATCCGGCAATCAAACAACCTGCTAATTTCAGCATACATCAATCCTTTTTGTAGTTTGTTCCAACATCATTAACAATAACCGGAAAACAGGGCTTTGCAACTGTAAAAAATCAACTGATTCATCTTTATTCAAATTTGTTGCCGGTTTCTTGGATCACCCGCCCCGACGTTCCTTGCTTTCAGAGTGAAACTTCCATATAATATCGGCAAGACATGGAAATAAAACCCAATCGAGGGAGGTGCTAAGTGAAAAAGTCAATGTTTACCCTGATCGAGCTCCTGGTCGTCATCGCAATTATCGCAATCCTCGCCAGCATGCTGCTGCCGTCCCTGAACAAAGCACGGGGCACCGCCCGCAACGCTTCGTGCAAAAACAGCATGAAACAGGCCGCATCCTACAATCTTTTTTACACCGGCGATTACAACGATTTCTGCGTTCCCTACTACAAGATGAGCGGCACGCTCGGCCAATACTGGGTCGGCACACTCGGGGAAGCAGGCTATCTCGGGCTCAAGAGCAATTCGCTCAAAATGTTTTACTGTCCGGAAAACATGACGCCCGCGAGCTCCGCCGCCGATTCCCGCAACGTGACCATCAACGGCACCTGGACCGGCTCGGTCTTCAGTTGCTTTGACTACGGCTACAACTACCACTACATCGGCTCCAGCTACCGGGTCGGCGGAACCGGCGGTTTCACCGTCTACGGCGGCAACCCGGCCAAGACCACCCAGATCAAGAAACCGAGCCAGACCATCCTCCTCGCCGACGCGGCCAAAGCCGACCGCACCACCACCGGCCAGGCGATTCTTGAAACAACCTACGCCACCAACAAAGGCGTCCCGATGCTCCGCCACGGCGGGCAGTGCAACATCGTCTGGTTCGACGGCCACGTGAGTTCCGTCCAGGGCGTCGCGGCCAGCACCGGCGACACCATCCTCGCCGCAGGCAACAATCCCTATTTGCGCGATCCCTTCCGCAACGGCGCGACCAACGGCGACAAGGACAACTATTTCGACCGCCAGTAACGCGAGCTTCAGGGACGCAGGAATTTCCGCGATTTTTCCTGCGAAACCGACTTGGTGACCACCGCGTCATAGAAAAAATTTCTCGCTTGCTCGATTCGAAAAATAT
>JAVBUI010000236.1:0-6266 GCA_031555495.1 Victivallaceae bacterium
CAACCACTTTTGGCGCGGATCTATTTTGTTCTTCACGATACACCTATATTGCTTGTAATAAACAAGATAAATATAACACAAAGCAAAGAAAATTCAAGCCGTAACGCGTAAACACTTGTTTTTTTCGATAAAAAAGACGACGCTTTTGTCGGTGCCGTCTTGCAAAAGGTTTCTCCCCTCAACCCCTTCTTCCAAAAGGCTCGGGAATCTCTCCGCTTTTTTGCGGAAAGATTCCCTCGCGTCCGTGCTTTATGCAGTACGTGGCAGTTCGGAACCTGCGTCGGGCCCCCTGCGGCACCCCAAGTTGTGGAGTATCGATGCGACGAATGCTCCCCCACCTACACTGCCGCATGAGATCAGTTGTGGTGAACGCGGGGTGCCAGGAGGGGGTGGACACGGAGTGGGAACGGGTGACACGCAGTTGCCTGTTGTTCCCTGTCCATGTCCAAAAAAGGAAATTATGGAGATTTACTGTTGGTAATTATTTGCCTGCTGCATCCAATATTGTCTTATCGCTTCAATGATCGCTATTGCGTCTTCTTTTTCGGTACTCGGAATATATTTCTGAAACTTGCTGAAAATGTGCCCGCAATGATCCGTGCTGTTTTCTTCATATCCTCCACATACGCCAAGCATCCATTTCATATCAAACAGACCTTTTTTGAATTTAAATACATAATACTTCAGGCCAAGATATTCAAATTCAGAGGTGCATTGAATTTTGAACGGCTTTTTCCCCAGTTCCCCGGGATGAGATAGCCACTGCACCATTTCTTGCTCAGCCAGGTCTTTTTGTGTCATTGCCATTCTCTCCGAAAAAATGAATAAAGTTTTGCTGCTCCGCCTATACGTAAGTTAATTGCATTTTTTTTTTTTGCTAATATTTTCACAAAAATAGTTTATGTTTTTCATTTTTTTCATAGAGTATGGAAGCATTTGAAAGTTGTCGGATTTGAGCGGGGTTTTTGAGTTGGCTTTGCTGGCTGGATCATGCAAATAGCGGGCGCTCGCGCTGCCGACCGCTCCGGGTTACCAATAAAGCAAAAAAAACGGGCGGACAAGTCCGCCCGGTCCTATGGTTGCGCTGCTTCGCTCGATGTCGTTCGCCGATCACTTTGTGATCTGGCTGCCGACCTCGCTTTCGCAGAGCGGAGTCGGCTCCGCCGACATTGGGGGGAGCGCTGCGCTTAGCTTCGCTCCGGTGGAGCCGGAGCTTTCAGCGTTTCGCCGCTGGACCGCGCCCCCGTACGACGGGGGGCGGGATTAGCGCTTCGCGCTTTTTTTTTATGTTTTTTTTACCGGAGGAAGATTGTTTCCACCGAGTCTCCGGTGCGCTCGACCGTCCGGGTGTCGATCTGGTGATACGGCTCCTGCACCGGAATCTGGACGCGCTCGACGTACTCCCACCGGACCGTCGCCGGATATTCGACCTTGACCGGCTTCACCTTCTTGCAGCGCTTGATCGCTTCGACCGTCGCCGCCTTGATCAGCACATGCGCCTTCTCCAACGGAAACAACCGCGTGCCCTGCGTGTTGTAAGACTTCTTCACCTGACAGGCCCGGACCCCCGGAATGCAGCTCACCGCCTCCTTGCAGGCTTCGTCGTCGCCCGTCACCAGCAATACCGGAACATTATGCTCAGCGGCAATCGCGGCGTCCAGGCCGATCTCGCCGGTTTTTTTCCCGTTCAAATAAAGATTCTGAATCGTACGCGAACTGTAGGTGTGTTCAAGAAGTGCATTGGGAGCCCCGGCCATCGCATGGTAGCCCAGCAGAATCAACCCGGCCGCGCCGTCGATGTCGGGAAAACGTACCCCCGGCGTAGCCCCCTGGATCAGGTCTGCGCGCGGATCGATGGCCGAAGGATCGACGTTGACACCCGTACTGTGTCCGTCGCGAACGATGATTTCCGTGGCCCCTGCCTCGATACAGCCTTCGATGCATGCATTGATGTCATCGGCCATGAACTTACAGCCCAGGTCGATGAATTTCTGCCGGCCGCTGACGTACTCTCCGTTGCTGATGCCGCTGCATCCCTCCAGGTCGGCGAAGATGAAAATTTTCATTGCCCGATCTCCTTATGGTTTTGACGGTTACAGACTTCGCGGAACATGGGGGGCCGCTCGTCGGCCGCACATTGCCCCGCTACTCCGGCGTAAACATAACGACAGGCGCCGGGAAAAGCAAATTTTTTTTGCAATTTTTTTGAAAATCATTTGTTTTTCATCCATGAATGTTGTATAATTGCTGTAGATAAACCAAACAATATACAACACTTTTGCAAACAATTATGTCAAAGAGAATCAAAATCTGTCTGGTGGGGGCCGGTGCGTTCGCCAATTTCGTGCATGGTCCGTCGATGAAATATCTCGCTTCAACCGATTCCAGCCTCGAATTGGCCTGCGTCTGCGATTGCGACCGCGTCAAAGCCGAGGAATTCGCCGCGAAATTCGGCTTCAGCCGCGTTTCGACCGATCTTGACGCCATGCTCGCCGCCGAAAAGCCGGACGGCGTTGCGGTGCTGACCGGCGTCGCGGCCACCTCTGAAGTCGCCGGGCGCGTGCTCGCCAAGGGCTTCCCGGTAATGATGGAGAAACCCCCGGGGCGCAACCGGCAGGAGATCGAGCACCTGATCGATTGCTCCGCCGCTTCCGGCGCGCCTGCGATGGTGGCGTTCAACCGCCGCTATTCGCCGCTGTTGGCCCAGGGGTTGAAGGTTTTCGCGTCGACCGGCGAAAAACTGGAACATATCCGCTGCGATTTTTACCGTTACGGGCGGCATGACGACGATTTCTCAACCACCTCCGTCCACGGGATCGACGCGGTCCGCCACCTGACCGGGGGCGCGTATCAGTCGGTCAAGCTCGATTACCAGAAGCTGGACCGCGAGAAGGATGCCTGGAACATTTACCTCAATTGCCGCTTCGACAACAATGTTTACGGCACCATCTCCTTCTGCCCGAGCACCGGGGCGGTGCTCGAGCGCTACGTGCTGACCTCGCGGCATTGGATGATCGCGATCGAGAGCGTGGTCCCGGGCGGCGGCAGCGACCGGCCCGGCCGGATTTTCGTCTACCGCGACGGACGGCTGGTCAGGGTCGAATCGGCGGAGCCGCATCCCCTCGACACGCAGGATTTTTATCTTGCCGGCTACTTCTCCGAAAACGAGGCATTTGTCCGCAATTTGCGGGAAGGGTTCCCTCCGGTCAACGATCTTGCGATGTCGCTTGCCGCCGTCGAAATCGCCGACGCGCTGCGCCACCGCAAAAACGAATGGAACCGATAACTCATGGTAAAGACCAGCCGCAAACCCAATTACAGCAAGATGGCCGAGTACATCGAGTCGATGATTGCCGCCGGGACCTACCGGACCGGCGACCGGCTGCCGACGCTGCGGGTGCTGTCGGAACAATTTGAAATCAATCTCGACACCGCCCGGCGCGGAATCTGGTATTTGCGCGACAAGGGGTTGCTTGAATGCCGCCGGGGCGCGGGCGTTTACGTCAACGGCGTCCGCAAGGGCGAGCACTCTCCCCGCCGGATCGGACTCCTGGTCCAGCTCGGTTCGCCGAAATCGACCTATGTCGGCCACGCCCTGCGCGGAATGCAGGACGCGGCGCTGGACAAAAAGGTGACGCTCGAGATGCGGCAGAGCGATTACCTGCTTTCGGGCAAAGAGTGTTTCGAACGCATCCGCGAGTTCTCCCGGACTTGCGACGCAGTGATCCTCGCCGGCAATTACGACCGGGAAATCACCTCGATGCCGTCGCAGTCTCCGGTGGTCGGGATCGAAATGCACCGCAATTACGGCGGCACCCTCTCGACCATCTCGATGGACCCGGTCCGTTCCGCCGAGCTTGCGGTCGAATTTTTCCTCGAGCGCGGTGTAAAAGAGGTCAGGATCGTCGACTCTTCGACGCCGCTTCACGGTTTTCGCGCCGAGCTCTTCGCCGCCCGCTGGGCCCGGCACGGGAAATTCCGGTTGTGTGAAGTCGGATACGGCCAGCCGCCGTCGTTCCTCCCGGAGGACCCGTCGCTCGGCTACTTTTTTACGGGCGGCTCGATCGCCGACGAGAGCGCCAAGGCGCTCAAGGCCCGGAGCGGACTGATGCTCTGCCGCGATTTTCACGCCATCGCGCTCGACGGAAAATCACGACTGGTGCCCGGTTATGAGCCGATGAATGTGATCATGCCCGACTGGTATTACGCCGGGCGGCTTGCCTTCGGCGAGGCGCTGCGGCGGATTCAAACCCCCGGCGCGTGCTCGCTGAGGCTTTATCTGGACGTCAAATACGTACCCTATTTGCAGGAGTAGCGAAACATGAGTCTGATCGACTGGATCATTGTGACCGTCCCGCTTGCCGCGGTGATCTACCTCGGTTTCTCGGTCCGGAGTTACGTCAAAACAGTGGCGGACTTCCTGACCGCGGGACGGGTGGCCGGCCGCTATCTGATTTCGGTTTCGGACGGGGTCACCGGGTTGGGAATCATCACCATGGTCTCGATGTTCGAGCAGTACTTCCGGGTCGGCAACGCGCTCGGGTTCTGGCAGAACATCGGCGCGCCGGTCGCCTTGCTGATGACGCTGACCGGCTTTGTGACCTACCGCTACCGCGAAACCAGGGCGATGACGCTTGCGCAATTCTTTGAGATGCGCTACTCCAAAGGGTTCCGGATTTTCGCCGGGGCGTTGGTTTTTCTTTCCGGCGTGCTCAATTACTCGATCTTCCCGGCGGTCAGCGGACGGTTCATCGTCTATTACTGCCGGCTGCCGCTGACGTTCGAGCTTTTCGGCTTCGAAATTTCGACCTTCGGGGCGGTGATGGCGCTTTTCCTTGCGGTGGCGCTTTTCATCACGCTTCTCGGCGGGATGCTGACCACCATGGTCACCGACTGCATCCAGGGGATTTACAGCCTTTTCGTCTACGCGGTGATGACGTTCTTCATCCTCACGACCTTCACCACCGCCCAGTTCAAAGGAGCGATGCTGGCGCGCCCGTCCGGGCAGTCGATGTTCAACCCCTTCGACACCGGAGATATGCAGGAATTCAACATTCTCTTTATCTTCATCTCGATTTTCACGATGATTTACGCCCGGATGGCGCTCCAGGGACAGCAGGGCTACAACTGCGCCGGGGCCTCGCCCCATGAGCAGAAAATGGGCGGCATCCTCGGCACCTGGCGGAGCGGGATGACCTATTTGATGATTCCGCTGCTCGCTTTCGGCGCTTATACTTATTTGCACCACCCCGATTTCGCCGCCGGGGCGGAACTCGTGCAAGCCGAAATCACCTCGAGGATCAATATGGATTCCGAAGCGGTCACCCGGACCATCCGCGAACAGATGACCGTGCCGATCACTTTGCGCAACATCCTGCCGGTCGGCATGGTGGGACTCTTTTGCTCGCTGGCGGTTTTTCTCCTGATCAGCACCGACACCACTTATTTGCAGTCGTTCGGCTCGATTTTCATTCAGGACGTGGTGCTGCCGTGGCGCGCGACGCCCTTCGAGCAGAAAACGCAACTGCTGCTGCTGCGTCTGGCGATCCTGGGGGTGGCGGTTTTCGCCTGGACATTCAGTTACTGTTTCGGAATGGTGACTTATATTACCATGTTCTTCGCCGCGACCTCGTCGATTTTCCTTTGCGGGGCGGGGTCGTGCATCATTGGCGGACTGTACTGGCGGCGCGGCACGGCGGCGGGCGCGTGGGCGGCGATGCTGACCAGCGCGGTGATCGGAATCGCCGGATTCGCGCTGCAGAAACTCTGGCCGAGCCACCTTTATCCGTATTTGCTCGAAAACCACGCGCAGCATCTCGAGGCGTTCCGCTCCGGACTCGAAGGGCTCGGCAACGCGCTGCCTTTCGTCAGCTGGAAGGTCACGCCGTACCGCTTCCCGCTCTCGGGGCGCGAAGTGATGCTGCTGTCCTGTCTGACCTGCATTACCGTTTATGTTTCGGTTTCGCTGCTGACCTGCCGCAGAAAGTTCAATCTTGAAAAACTGCTCCACCGGGGCCAATACAACCTCGAACACCGGATCGTCGACGCCGCCGAGGCGGCGCGGGAAGAGAAGCTTGCCGGAGCTTCGTTTTTCCGCAAGTATTTCAATTTTCGCGCGCTGGTCGGGATCACGCCCGAATACACCCGGGGCGACCGGATTCTGTCGTGGTCGGTGCTCTGCTGGTCGCTCTACAACTTCGCGGTCTTCATCATGCTTGCGGTCTGGAATCTCGGCTTCCGGTTCTGGACCGGGGAAGAGTGGTTCA
>JAVBUI010000009.1:0-5546 GCA_031555495.1 Victivallaceae bacterium
GACGCGATTCTCAACAACGATTCCGAATCGCAGATGAATATCGTCAAACAGATGTTCGGCCTCCTGGTCATTTCCGACAGCTTCGCCCGCGGAGCCCGCCTGACCGGCAGTGCCGCCGGACGCGACGGAGGAGACGCCAAACGCTTCAGCCACGTTCTGGCCCGTTCGGCGGCGATCTGGGAGACGCCGGAGGAGCGCGGGATCAGCCGCTACATTTCTCCCTCCGGCG
The DNA here is from genome assembly GCA_031555495.1 of Victivallaceae bacterium. Classification (GTDB taxonomy): domain Bacteria; phylum Verrucomicrobiota; class Lentisphaeria; order Victivallales; family Victivallaceae; genus JAVBUI01. The sequence goes on from JAVBUI010000009.1 coordinate 230, forward strand.
CCGATTCGGCAACGATCCGGGAGGAGAACACCCGGCTCAAAAAGGAGCTTTTCGACGTGGTCGGCCTCGGGTTGTCACCGGAGAGCCGCCAGGTGGAGAGCGCCGAGGCGAAGTCGTGGGACAATTTCTACATCGCCCAGTTCCTCCGCTGCCGGGTGGATTTGATCGAACAGGCCGAATTGGCGGCATGGGAATTCATCTGCCGCCTCGATCCGACGGTGGCGGCGCCGCGGGTGGTTTACAACCGTGATTTTGCGGTGATCGAGCTTCGCAATTCGATTGAATCGCTGCTGCAGTTGAAGTGGCTGGTTGACAGTTCCGAATATCGTAAGGAGATCGGGCGTGCCGCTTTGTTCCTGTTGGAAAAGGTGAAGAAGATCGATCCCGAGCACCGCAATGCGATTCTGGACGAAATCGGGAAGGGGGCGGCGGATCATGAATGATTTATTTCGGGCTGAATCTGAGATCAGGCTGTCGATTCCGTCCGGGGTGACGGATGGGGAGACGATGTTCAGCGGATTCCGGGCTTCGATCCGGGTACTGGGGCGGAGTTCGGCGTTACCGGACGAAGTGCCGGAGCGGTTGAAGCGTGAACTGAGCTGTCTGATCCGCTGTGAGGCGTATCCGGTGCCGGGAACGGAGTTTGTGTTTGAGAATGTCAGGTATGTGGTCAGGAAGACGGTGACGAGGAGGGACCTCGATAACAAACATCTGTGCTACCAGTGCCTGGCCGGTGAATAAAAAAAGAAAAAAAGAAAAAAAACCGCCGCCAGGCGGAATCTCGCCCTCCGTCGTACGGAGGCGCGGTCCAGCGGCGAAACGCTGGTCGCTCCGGCTCCACCGGAGCGAAGCTAAGCAAGCGCAGCGCAGCGCTCCCCCCAACGTGGGCGGAGCCCACTCAATCCTGCGAAAGCGAGGTCGGCAGCCGTGTCGCGAAGTGACCGGCGAACGACACTGAGCGCCGCCGCCGCAGTATCCAGCCACTTAAGAACACAACCTAAAACAAGGAGAACAACAACCATGTGGGAACAACTGATTTCCAAAATCGCGGCGGGTGAAACCCTCACCCCCGAAGAACTCGAAACCCTTCAATCCGGGCACCGCGAAACCGAAGCGGAACGCGACGCGGCCCGCAGTGAACTCGGCGAACTCCGGTTTCGCCACAAAGTCACCGAGCTCGCGGCCAAACACCGCTTCGCCGACCCCGAATACCTCGCCTTCCTCTGCCGCCGGCGCAACCTCGAGCCCGCCATGGAGCAGGAATTCGAAACCTTCATGGCCGAACTCAAGGATCAGTCGCCCCGCCTCTTCCGCATCGACGTCAAACCCGGCATCGCCCCGGTCTCCGCTCCCGCGGCGGACCCGGAACCGGCCAGTGTGGCCGATATGCTCATGAATGCCCCCGAAGTGAAGTAAATCTCCATCAACCAACCAAAGAAAGGGAGAAAAACATGTTGTACAGTTACAGTTTCCAGAACAAGAAGCGCGACCTCTCGGACATTCTGTCGACGGTGGTCAAAGACGAACCCCGGTTCATCTCGAACTTCAAGCCGGTCGCCGAAGCGACCCAGCAGAAGCACGAGTGGCTCGAGGACCAGATCTCCGGCCGCAGCGTCAAAGTCGCCGGCACTGTCGCCGCGCTCGATTGCCCGGCCTCGGCCGCCGACCTCGCCCGGCTCAAAGTCGGGACGCTCCTCGTCCCCGAAGGCGATTCGGCGCTCTTCCGCGTCGTCGCGGTCGGCGAAGACTTCTTCACCGTGGCGCTGGCCGGAGCGAACGGCTCCTCCAGAACCGCCCCGGCCGACGGCGAAGTGCTGAAAATCGTTTCGACCCCGATGGCCGAAGGCAGCAACCCCGGCGACGGCGATGAAACCGGAATCATGGGCGAATGCAATTACAACTGCACCCAGATTTTCCGCAAGGACATCGTCCTCACCGGCTCCGCGCTGGCGGTCAACGTTTTCGGCAACATCGACAACCAGCTCAACCGGCAGACCGCCTTCGCGCTCGGCGAACTGGCGCGCGACCTCAACCGTGTGGCGCTGTTCGGCATTCGCGCCGAAGCGGCGGCGGCCCGTCGCGGCGCCGCGGGCGGACTTTACCAGTTCGGCACCGCCGCCGGTACGCTTGCGATCGAAGCCGACGGCGCGCGGATCGACAGCTTCCTCGTCAACGACGCCGCCCAGATGATCATGGGCGCGGGCGGCGAGCCGGTCCAGATCCTCTGTTCGCCCGGCCAGGCGCGGGTGCTTTCGGGCGAGTACAAGGATCAGCTCCAGATCCTCCGCTCCGACAGCCGCCGCGGCGCCTACGTCGCGACCATCGTCAACGAAGTCAACGGGCGCGGCATGACCATCATGGCCGACCCGGACATGCCGGATACCGACGTCTGGGTGCTCGACACCGCCGGTTTCGGCCTTTCGGCCCTCAACGGGCGCTCGATCGCCGATGAAGACGCGACGCCGAAGGGCTTCGACGGCGTGCGCCGGATGGCGCTCGGAGAGCTGACCTTCGAATTCAAGAACGCGGCCCAGCGGCTGTGCCGGATTTCGGGAGTCAAGGGCAGTTCCGCCGCGCTGGCGGCGCTGCGCCAGGCGGAATAATCTTTATTCTCCGCCCGCCGTTCCGGTTCGCGCCGGAACGGCGTTTTTTTGAAAAAGAGATGAAAAGAGACCGGATCGGAGTGGATCGGTTTGACAAAAAGAAAGGAACGTGTTATATGGTGTCGGATGAACAATTGACCGCGGCATACGCTTATTTATCAGGTCATCCCGAGGGGGTGCGCTGGTGCGCGCAAAACTCGGTGGCGCAACTCGGCACGTTGCGCCTTGCGGCGCTGGACGTCACTTCTTACCTTGGCACATCCGGGCCGGATTGGACGGCGCCGGAGCAACGGTTGGCGATTTTCGAACAGGCTCTCTGGATTTTCAACCGGGCCACCGCCGATAAAGTGGTTTTCGAATCGGTCGAGGGTGTCGGAAGCCGTCGCTACGAATCACCCTCGACGACCTCCTTCATGGCGGAGCGGGCGCTGAGACTGCTTGAACCCATGGTGCTGCGGGAGATGGGAAAAATCAGCCGGGGATAACCGTATCAAGGAGAGTAAAATGAAATTTTCATTAAAGCATTTTTGGGTGGACTTCAACGATTGCCGGTTCGGGCTGGCGGCGGAGCCGCCGGTTCTGATCGTCGAACCGGCCGAATTCGAAGCGGACGAGTCGGGGCGCTGCGAAATCGCGCGGGCGACCCGGGTGACGCTTCGGATCAGCCTCAAGTATCTCGACTCCGGGTTCAGCTATCTCTGGAACAGCCGGGGGGAGCTGACCGGATTGCGGGACGAAGCTTATCAGACTCCGGGGCTGCTGGTTTTTTCGCCTTGCACCCCGGATGGGGATGAACATGGTGACGGATGCTTTCAGTGTTCCGGCGCAAAGCTGCTGCCGGGAGCCGGGTATCGTGCCGTTCCTGGAACGGAGGGCGGTTACCGGCTGGAATTTGAACTCGCTCCGGCAGCGGGTTCTCCGTATATGAATCTCCGGTAATTCCGGTCGTCGCGGAAAATCGATCAATCCCCCCGGCAGATGATTTTCCCGGCTGAGGCAACGGCAGATTTTCTTGCCGTTGTTTTTTTTTGTGGGTGCGGCGCGGATGGAGCGGAGGCGTCGTTAACGGCTGTTCCGCAGTGAGATGCGTGGGTCTGCGGCGAGGTACAGCAGGTCTGAGATCAGGATTCCGGCCAGGGAGAGTGCGCTGCCGAAGGCGAAAATAGCCATGACCAGGGGGTAGTCGCGGCTGGAGAGGGCGACGAGGGAGAGCGCCCCCATTCCCGGGATATTGAAGATGAATTCGATGATGACGCTGCCGGTGATGAGGGCCGGGAGGAGGCCGCCGAAGAGGGTGATCAGGGTAATGAGGGCGTTGTTGAAGGCGTGGCTCCAGATGACGTTGAATTCGCTGGCCCCTTTGGCCCTGGCGGTGCGGATGTAGTCGGAGTGGATGACTTCGAGCATGCTGTTTCGTGCGTATCGCGAAAGTCCGGCGAGCCCGGCGTAGGAGAGACAGAGGACCGGGAGCGCGTAATAGCGCATGGACTGAAGGAGGACCTCCCAGCTGGTCAAAAAGTTTGCGTTGGGGACGGTGATGCCTTTGAGGGGAAACACCGGGAATTTGCCGCCTTCGCAGATGAGGGACTGGAGGAGGAGCGCAACCCACATCGAGGGAAGCGAATAGAGCAGAAAGAGGATGGCCCCGGAGCTCCGGTCGAAGAGCGAGTCGGCGTGGACGGCGGCGTAAACGCCGATCAGGACGGCGGCGAAATAGGTGATGAGGATCGAGAAGAAGTTGAGCGAGAGGGTGACGGGAAGACGTTCGAGGATGATTTGGGTGACGGGTTTGCCGGGGTCTACGACGGCGGAGCTGCCGAAATCCCCTTTGAGGACGACGGCTTTGAACCAGTAGGCGAAGCCGGTGAGGATTGGTTTGTCGAGATGCAGTTTTTCGCGGAGGGCGCGGTTGCCGGTGAAGGCTCCGGTTTCGCTGCTGATTTCCCTTGAGCCGTCGTCGTCGCCGAAGATGGAACTGCGGGCGGGGTCGCCGGGGGCGAGCCGGAGCAGTGCATAGCTGGCGAAGAGGATCACGAAAAGCGTGACGAGCGCCAAGAGAAAGCGTTGGAGCAGATAACTTTTCACTCGAGCGCCCTGAGTTTGTCTTTGAGCATGTCTTCGATGTATTCTTTGCCGTAGAGCTTGCGCATCAGCCGGATGTTGAATTCGTAGAAGAGTTCGGGGTCCGGCTTGGTGATCATCGGCCCGCAGGAGAGCTGGACGATGTCGCTCCGGCGGCGGCGGTCGTTTTCGTAGACGGCCAGGTGCCGGATCAGGGTTCTCGGACTGAGTTCGGTGTAGCGTTTCTGCCCGAATTCCTCGGTGTAAATGGCGGAAATGAGTGAAATCAAATTCCGGTTCGGGCGGCGGAAGCCGTTGGCGGAGAGGAAGTCTTCGACCATTTCCTCGCAGCGGATGTCGCTGAAGGTGGGGAAGAGGACGCTGCGGCCGCGCGACAGGATGCTGGGAGGAAATTCGTAATTGCTGGCGAGGGCCAGGAGGACGTTGCCGGGCGGCGAAAAGCTGCCGCCGACGTGGGTGCGGAAGGTGTAGAAGTCGATTTTAGCCGGGTCGAGGTCGTCGAAGAAAACCACGAAGCGGCGGTCGGGACGGAGCCGGAGAAGCGCGATCAGTTTTTCAAAATCGGTTTCGAGCGTTTCGCCGGGAGCGAGGATCAAGGTCAGCTCGGGGTGCGAAAGGGCGTAGGCGATGGT
>JAVBUI010000040.1:0-11607 GCA_031555495.1 Victivallaceae bacterium
AATGGTCAAAGGATTTGAACTCCTCCAGCGCTGCCGCGATCCGTTCGGCGGCGATGTCGAGCCGGTGGCGGTTGTCGATGCCGGAGAGCTGGATGCCGCTGTAGCCGAGCAACCGGCAGCCGGCGGCCTGGAGCTCAAGCCGCCGCCACTGGGCGGCCTCGAATTGATTGAGCGAAAAACGCAGCTCCTTGTCCAGGATCTTCTGGAAATCGGGCGAAATATTGACGCCGGGATGGTGTCCGGCAAGAATCTTCTCGACCCGCTCCGGGGTCAGCACGATCAGCCGTGCGATGGTGGGAAAATAAAGGTCGCGCAAGCCGAGATACCAGCGAAGGGTCTGGAGCCGGAGCATATCCCAGCCCGCCTGGGTGACGATGAATTCCGCGCCGGAGTTGATTTTGCGGATCATTTTGCCGTATTGGGCGAAAAGCGAATAGGCGCTGTATTGGAAGGGGTTGACCGTCGCGCCGGTCATGATCAGGGGCGATTTGGCTTTGAGCGGTTGGAGTTCGGCCAGGGTTTCCACCGATTCGAGGAAGCGGTGTTTGCGCGTTTCGCGCGGCGTTTCGCCGCGCACCGCGTCGCCGCTGACGGCGACGAGGTTGCAGAGACCCGCTTCGCGGGCGAGATGGGTCAGGGTCTTGAGCTCAGCTCGGTCGGTGTGGCGGCCGCTGAGGTAGAGCACGTGGCGGTCGCGGTTCTCGGGAGACAGCGCGGCGACGTATTCGGCGGCGCGCCAGGAGCGTTCGGAGGTGTGGTAGCCGTCGGTCACCGCCAGCGCGGCGGGGATGCGCTTCTGCGACAGCACCGCGCTCTCGAATTCGGCGAGGCGCTCGGCGGCCGCCGCGGGATCGGCGTCTTTGCCGGGCGAGCTGTTCTCGATCAGGAGCACGAATTCGCCGCTGTTGAGCCGGTCGCGGAAACGGTTCCGGGTCGGCGCGGCGTCAAGGTTCATCTGGAGTTGCAGTTCGCTCACGATGCGGTTTCTCCGTTTTCGGCTTCGCGCAATTCTTCAATGGTCCGCGCCCGTCCCGGGTCGATGATGAAAAAGAGCCCGCCGAAGAGGTTGAACGCGATTACCAGCGCGGTATAGAGCAATTGCGCGGTTTTGGCCTCGCCGGCCGCCATGCCGCCCGCGACCAGCAGCGTTACCGTGGCGACGTCGCGCCCGCCGACGCCGGACGGGAAAAACGGCAGGAGGCCCACGATGTTCCCGATCGTCACCGAAGCGATGATGATAATCACGCCCGTCGCGTCGATCGACAGACCGGCGACGAGGCAGCCGAAGACCGCCACCGTCATCAAATGGACGAGGGGGATGCTCCAGAAGGAGCTCCAGAACGGCACCTGCCACTCCTTGCGGTACATGTCGGCGGCGTCGGTCATGCGCGTGACCATGCCGTGCGAAAGGCGGTCGGCGAAGTCCATCAGCCGTCCCATCAGGGGAAGTCTGCGGAACTGGCGGTGGAAAAAAATCGCGCCGGAGGCGGCGAGGCCGGAGAGACAGAGGGCGAAGAGGCAGACGATGCCGAGGATTTTGAGCTCATCGCTCAATTCGATGCCGGGGATGCTGACTTTCATCAGTACCGGAATCACCGGGATCGTTACCGCGATCGCGGTGACGAAGAGCGCGATCATGCCGACGATCCGGTCCATCAGGATGGTGAACGCGCCCTCGACCTTGGCCCCCGGGGGAGTGCGTGAGCTCAGGACTCCGATCTTGACCAGGTCGCCGCCGATTGCTCCTCCCGGAACGACCAGCGAGAAGAAATAGGCCTGCATAGTCAGCGAAAGCGCTTCGGAGAAGCCGAGATTGATGCTGAGCACCCGGGTCAGCCGGTACCAGCGGTAGGAGCAGACGACCATGTGCGAAAAGTAAAGCAGCGCCGCCGGAATCAGCCAGCGGTAGTCGAAGGTCTTGAACCCGCGGACCACTTCTTCATGATTGCGCCCGACCAGCAGCGCGACGATACCGGCGGCGATTCCTATTTTCAACACGAAGAAAAAGATTTTCCGGGCTTTTTCGCGAAATGTAGAAGGACTTTTCGAACTTTTCATGATTGACTTTGGGTAATTAGATGGTTTATTATATAAGATAGCACCGATCTGCGGTTTCGGCAAGTGAAAATCTGTGGTAAAAATAAAATCCCCGGGAGCGAAAAATGAGTTTTCTAAAAGAGTTGTATTTGAGTCCGGAATGCGCCGGTTTGAACCGGCTGTCGACCCGCGCGACCTTGTATCCCTTTGCCGACGCGGCGGCGGCGGCGAAAGTAAGGAAACCCTTTTCACCTTTTGTGCTCGATCTCAACGGGACCTGGGCCTTCAGCTATACCGAATCTCCCGACAAAATCGACTGCTCGATCGCCGCGCCCGGTCTCGACGACAGCTCCTGGAGCCGCGCCGAAGTGCCGCATTGCTGGGTGATGCACGGCTTCGACAAAATCCACTACACCAACGTCTTCATGCCGTTCCCGGAACTGCCGCCCGAGGTCCCGCCGGTCAACCCGACCGGCATCTACCGGCGGAAGTTCACGGTCCCCGAAGCGTGGCAGGGCCGCCGCCGGATTCTCCACTTCGACGGAGCCGACAGCTGCTTCTTTGTCTGGGTCAACGGTCAATTCGTCGGAATGAGCAAGGATTCGCGCGGCGTCACCGAATTTGACGTGACCTCCATCGCCGAAGCGGGCAAGGAAAACTCGCTTGCAGTCGTCGTCGTCAAATGGTCCGACGGCACCTTCCTCGAGGACCAGGATCAATGGTACATGCCGGGCCTGACCCGTGCGGTCTATCTCTACTCGACCGCGACCGACTACATCGGCGACGTTTTCGCCAAAACCACGCTGGCGGACGACTACAGCACCGGGATTCTCGAACTCGAACTTCATGCGGGCTTTGCCTCGCGCGGCGAGCCGACTTACCGGGAGCACGGCGGCTTTCGCGAAGTTCCCCAGGGCGATTGGTATTTCAAAGTCCAGCTCCTCGACCCGGCGGGCTCGCCGGTCTGGGCGGAGCCGCGCAAGGTCGGCGTCGCCCCCGGCATCCTGTATTACGACTCCCCCGTCGACCGGCGGCGGCTCCTGGGCGTGGACCGGGTCGAACTCCCGGCAGCCGCGCTCTGGAGCGCCGAAGCTCCGAACCTTTACATTTTGACGGTGGAACTCATCAACGGCGAAGGCGTTTTGACCGAAGCCACCGGCCTCAAGATCGGCTTCCGCCGGGTCGAGCTCAAGAACCGCGAGCTCCGGATCAACAACCAGCCCATCCTGATCTGCGGCGCGAACCGCCACGACCACCACGATACGCTCGGCAAAGCGGTTCCCTACGAAACCATGCGGCGCGACGTCGAGCTGATGAAGCGCTTCAACTTCAACGCCGTCCGGACCTCGCACTACCCCAACGCTCCCGAATTCTACGACCTCTGCGATGAATACGGCCTTTACGTGATCGACGAGGCCAACCTCGAAACCCACGCCTTTTATAATGACCTCTGCAACGATCCCCGCTGGGCGGTCGGCTTCCTCGACCGCGCGGTCCGGCTGTTTGAGCGCGACAAGAACCACCCGGCGATCTATGCCTGGAGCCTCGGCAACGAATCCGGGCGCGGGGCGAACCATGCCGCGATGGCGGGGTATTTGCGTTACCGCGACAATTCGCGGCTGATCCATTACGAAGGCGCGTCGTCACCCGAGTTCCATACCGGAGTCGACGGGAAGCTCCGCGAGCTCACCGACTTCGTCTGCCCGATGTACCCGCAGGTCGCGAAGATCATCGAATGGGCCGAGCGCGGCGGCGACGAGCGGCCGCTGATCATGTGCGAATTTTCGCACGCGATGGGCAACAGCAACGGCAGTCTCAAGGACTATTTCGCCGCCTTCCACAAATACCACGGGCTCCAGGGCGGCTTCATCTGGGAATGGATCGACCATGGCGTCGCCAAAACCGACCCCGTCTCCGGCAAAAAGTTCTGGTGCTACGGCGGCGACTTCGGCGACACCCCGAACGACGCCAACTTCTGTACCGACGGACTGGTCTGGCCGGACCGCGAGGTTCATCCGGCGGTTTACGAATTCCAGTACCTTGCCCAGCACGCCGAGTTCACCATGGTCGATCCGGCGGCGGGCCGGGTGAAGATTTTCAACCGCCGCTACTTCGTCGGATTGGAGCGGGATTACAAGCTCGGCTGGACGCTCGAAGTCGACGGCGCCGCGGTCGAATCGGGTGAACTCGCGCTGCCGGAAATCGCGCCGCGCAAGGCTGTTGAGGTGGTGATCCCGGTCGAACGCAAACCGACGCCGCAAGGGGCTGAAATCCGTCTCCGGCTGACGCTCCTCTATCGGAACGACATGCTCTTCGCCAAAGCCGGCGAATGCGCCGGCTGGGAACTCCTCGAGCTCCCGGCGCTGGAATGCTATTGCACCGCCTCGTGTCCCGAGGGGGAAGTCGTGATCGAAAACAGCCCGAGCGAAATCGTTTTCCGCTCCGGCGACGTCGAAGCCAGGGTCACTTCGGCGGGCCTCGTCGGTTTACGGCGCGGCGGCCGCGAAGTGCTCGAACAGGGCCCGCGTTTCGACCTCTGGCGCGCCGCGACCGACAACGACGGGATCAAAATTCTGGTCCGGGAGCGCAAACACATGGCGCTCTACGGCTGGCTCGAGAAAGGCTACGACCGGATCCGCCGCCGCACCGACCAGTTCAACTTCGACGAAAAGACCGGCGTGGCGACTGTTCACCAGATGATCGAAGCGCCGGGCTTGGAGACCGAGCTTGAGGTCACCCAGACCTTCCGGATGCTGCCGGGAGGGGAACTCGTGATCGACAACACCTTTGTGGTTCCGCCGGACTGGACCGACCTCCCGCGCCTCGGCCTGACGCTGGCGCTGCCGAAGTCGCTCGACCGGATCGAATATTTCGGCAAAGGCCCCTTCGAAAACTACATCGACCGCGACGCGGGAGCGACCCTCGGCCGTTACCGGACGACGGCGGACGGGATGTACGTTCCCTACATCATGCCGCAGACTTGCGGCAACCGCACGCTGGTCCGCGAGGCCGAATTGCTCGATGGAGCCGGTTTCGGGCTCAGGGTCGAAGCCCCCGGCCTGATGGAGTTCGGCGCGATGCGCTACAGCGAAGACGAACTCTTCGCCGCCCGCCACACCAACGAGCTCAAGGATTCAGGCTGCGTCTGCGTCCGTCTGGACCTCCGCCAGCGCGGCGTCGGCACCGCCACCTGCGGCCCGGATACGCTGCCGGAGTACCGGATCAACCCCGGACGCTACCGCTTCGCGGTCAAGCTCGCCGTCAAGGCGTAACTCCACGACACCCGCCCGATTTTTCCGGGACGGGTGTTTTTTTGTTGACTGGATTCAAAATTTGACTGTTCGGCGGTCTATTTTTGATTGAACTGAAAGGAACGGCGATGAAGAAACTGATTCTGACCGGCTGGGGCTGGCTCGACTACGCCTGCGCCGCCGCGCTGGCTTTGCGGCATCACCTGGATGCCGAGGTGATGGGCATGAGCACCCGGCGGCTGCCGGAGTTTTTGAACGAGGTGACCGGTTATCGGGAAATCATCATCCTCGGCGTCGGTTTGACCGGCAATGTGGAGCTGCTGGGCGAAGCCCTGGCGAAGCTTGCGAAACGGGGTATCCGTGTCAGCTGGATCAGCGCGCTGGAAGCGCCGGAGTCCGTCGGGGAAGAGATCCGGTCGCAAATCGACATTTTTGTCGGCGGCGACGGCGAAATCACTTCGGCGGTCGCCGCCTGTTACGGGATTGCGCACGATGATCTGTCGGCGCTTCTGGAAACGCGCGGTTATTCGCAGCTCCTGGAGGCCGCAATGTACGCGTACCGCAATTACCAGGACGAAAAAGCCTACGGAAGCGCCATCCGGCATCTGGCCGACGGTGACCCGGAAAGCAAATGGCTCGAGACGGAAAAGCAGCTGGTCGAGCACTTCAAACGTTACGGCAACCGTGAAATCGTGGGCAGCTCGGAGGCCACCGGGGAGCTGTTGCGAAAAATCAATCTTGTCGCCCCGCGCGCCAATGCCAGGGTACTGATCTTCGGCGAAAGCGGTACCGGCAAAGAGACGGTGGCGCTGCAGATTCACAACAAATCGCCGCGCCGCAACGAACCCTTTATCGCCTTCAATTGCGCCAGCGTGACGCCGAATTTGCTGGAAAGCCGTTTCCTCGGGCATGAAAAGGGCGCGTTTACCGGGGCGACGGAGGTTAAGCGGGGGATTTTCGAGCAAGCCAGCGGGGGGACGCTGTTTCTAGATGAAATCGGCGAGCTGCCGTTGGAGGCGCAGGGGATACTCCTGCGGGTGCTGCAAGGAGGGCGTTTTACCCGCATCGGCGAACGCGAGGAAGTCGAAGTCGACGTCCGGCTGATCGCCGCCACCAACCGTAATTTGCCGGCAATGGTACGTGAAGGCAGATTCCGGGAGGACCTGTTTCATCGGCTGAACGTGATCCAGATCCGGGTGCCGCCGCTGCGCGAACACAAGGATGACATCGGCCGAATCTCCAACTGCTATTGGCTGAAACAGCATCGCCGCCGCCTGGAGCCGTCCCAGGTCGAAGCGTTGAAAACCTACGATTACCCAGGCAACGTCCGCGAGCTCTTCAACCTCCTGGAACGCGCCGACGTGCTGGGCGAAACCGACTTCAATCGTCTCCTCAAAGAGCACCGCATGATGACCGAAGGCCTCGCCGCCGCCCCGTCATACGACTACCCCGACGACCTCGAAAGCATGACCCGGCTCCACGTCCGCCGCGTCTACGAAAAATGCGACGGCAACCTCACCCGAGCCGCCGAAGCCCTGAACGCCGCCCGCAATACCGTCAAAAAATATCTGGAGAAGTAAAAGCATGGAAAACCAAATCGCCCTGAAATCCATTTACGAGTTGCTCGGCATGAATTTCTTCATCCCCGGCTACCAACGCGGCTACCGCTGGGAAGAACGGCAAATCAAAGAGCTGCTTGATGATATTTATACGTTCTCTCAAAAAAAGCGTGAAGACGATGAGTTTTATTGTTTACAGCCGATTGTGGTGAAGCAATGTTCGCCTCCCGGCTTGGAGAGCGATCTTGACGACAACCGATGGTATGAGATCATTGACGGCCAGCAGCGGCTTATTAGCATACGGCTTTTGTTGGGATATCTGGTACGCGAGTACCTTTGTGGCAAACCTTTGGAAAAAGCATATGGAAAACCTGAATTCAAATTAGAGTTCGAAACCCGCCCCGATACCAAAATGCTCATGGAGAAAATCAGCGCCGGAGAAAAAACGGATGCAAATGAATATATCGACTTTTATTATTTGACTGAAGCTGCCAAAACCATTTCAGATTGGTTTGAGGGACAACCGCAGCCGCATGTCATCCAGGGGGAAATTCTCAATGCCCTCGTCACCGATGACTCCCGGAAGAAGTGCGGCGTTGTCAAAATTATCTGGTATCATTTGGGCGAAAAGGATGATGCGATCGGCATGTTCCTGCGGACGAATATCGGCAAGATTCCGCTGACCAACGCCGAACTGGTGAAGGCGTTGTTTCTGCAGAAGCGGGGCGCCGACGACAAGCTTGCGGAAATCCGGCAGATTGAGATCGCCAATGAATGGGACCGCATGGAATATGCTCTGCAGGATGATGAGTTCTGGTATTTCTTCAACAAGGAGGAGAGTTCGTCGAGTTCCAGAATCGAATTCCTGTTTGATTTTATGTGCAAAATCGCCAAAAGGCCAGAAGAGTCCGAACCAAAACAAATCGGCAATGACCACCTCGCAACATTCCGCTTCTTCCATGCCAAGATGGAAAATCCAGAGACCAACTCCTTGACGCTGTGGAATAAGGTTAAAGACGCTTTTCTTACCCTGGAAGAGTGGTTTCACAACCCGACCTGGTATCACTACATCGGCTATCTGATCTATTGCGGAAATGACATCCTCGAAATCTATGATGACTATAAGAACTCATCAAAGGAGGATTTTCTTAAGGCGCTCCGGGAGAAAATTAAGAAACACAATTACAAATGCAATGTTCGCCATCTGATCAAGACCACGGAGCAGCAAAAATCCGTGACATTGAAGGAATATCAAATCGATTTACATTATAGTAACGACACCACCAGGTTGCGACAATTTCTCCTGCTGTTCAATATCGAGCACATTGTCCGGCAGGGGGACAATGCCGGAATTCGTTTTCCGTTTTCTTCCTTCAAAAAGGAATCCTGGGATATCGAGCATATCGACTCCTATACTGAGCACGAGCTCAGAGACAAGGATTCGCAAGTAAAATGGCTGGAGGCAAGCATGGCCGATCTCGATTTCAGCGCGGAGCCGGAGTTGAAATCAGCTATCAAAAAATTCTGCGAAGAAGCCAAAAACACCGGGGATTTTGAGGTCCTGAAAAAACAAATCATCGACCTGGCCGAGGAAGAAACCAATGACGATCCGCTGAAAAACAGCATCGGCAACCTGACTTTATTGGACTCGCATACAAACCGCAGTTACAGGAATGCTCTTTTTATGACCAAGAGAAGGCGGATCATCGAAAGAGACGCTTCCGGCAAATTCATTCCGATTTGCACCAAAAACGTCTTTCTCAAATATTACGATCCAAACACGCCGTCATTGAAGCGCTGGACGAAGGACGACATTCAAAAATACCAGAACCATATCGGAACCATCCTTGACAACTATCTGAACATCACTTCTGTGGAGTCCTGATCATGAGACAATATACTTTTACCGAACTTTTTTCCGGACAGATCGACATCGGCGAAAATCAGATCCTGCAATTTGAAAAAATTGAAATCCCGATGATTCAGCGCGACTATGCCCAGGGGCGGGGCACGCGCAAGGATAAAGAAATTCAACTCAACGAAACCGGCGCGGCTTTTCTGGAGGCGATTTTCGAGGCGCTTCTGAATGATACCGGCATGGAGCTCGACTTTATTTATGGAGCGATCCAAAGGCAAGGGTTTATTCCCCTCGACGGGCAACAGCGGTTGACCACGTTGTTTTTGCTGTATTGGTACATCGGGTCCAGGGAACTTCCGGCGCCCGAGGCCCAGAACCTGATGAAGGAACTGGGGAAATTCACCTACTCGACGCGAACCTCGTCGCGACGTTTCTGCGAGCAACTTTGCGCCACCGGAATTTCATTTGCCACTCCTCCCTCTCAGGAGTTGAGCGATCAAAGCTGGTTTTACCAATCCTATCAAAAGGATCCGACCGTAAAGGCCATGCTCAATATGCTCGATGCCATCCATGAACAATATTCTTCCGGGCCATTGTTTGAGCGGTTGGCAAAACTGCGGTTTTACATCCTGCCGCTGGATGGGTTCAAGCTGACCGAAGAGCTCTATATCAAAATGAACGCGCGCGGCAAGCAATTAACCGATTTCGAAAACTTCAAAGCGGATTTGACCAAATCGATGAGAAGCGTCGAAGACCTGCAAACGGAGGTCCGGCTCATCACTGGCAGAGAAGTTCCGTATCATCTGCTTTTTTCGCAAAAAATGGATAATGAGTGGGCCAATATCTTCTGGCAGAAAACACGCGCCGCCGACGGCGCGGAAAAAGCGCTGGACCCTTTGTTCATGCGTTTCTTCATCCGCTACAGTTACCATTGCCGGATCATGTCCCTGGACGACGGCAAGCTTGATGCGGAAAAGGCCGCCCAGGACGTTCAGGCCAGAGCATTGTACGGACGGGGAAACGATGATAGCGATTTTCATTATCATTCATGGAGCCGGTTCCATGAAATCCTGCGTCCGGACGCGATCCGCCAAATCGAAAAATTCCTTGATACGCTGTGCAAGCACGAGGACGAACTGATGCGCGGCCTGAATCCGGGATGGGATACCGAAGCGCCGTGGATGCTTTATGGACCGAAGATTTCCCAGAAGCAGCGGATCGCGCTGTCGGCGGCGATTCTCTATGTCGAACAGGAAGGGGATTTTGAGGCCGCAAGCTATCGCGACTGGATGCGTTTCGCCTGGAATATCATTGCCGATCCCACGATCCGGCAAGCGGATGCAATGGTGCGAGCCATGTGGTTTATGAAAGACATGGCGCAGAATTCTCACAATATCCTCAAGCACCTGGAGACCGATCCTCCGTCATCGGTGTTCACCGAGCAACTCAAAGAGGAGTGCGTCAAAGCAAAACTGATTGCGAAGGATCAGGTCTGGAAAGATGAAATTATAAAGGCGGAACACCATTCCATTTTTATGGGGAACATCCGTTTCCTGCTGCC
This sequence comes from Victivallaceae bacterium, assembly GCA_031555495.1. Classification (GTDB taxonomy): domain Bacteria; phylum Verrucomicrobiota; class Lentisphaeria; order Victivallales; family Victivallaceae; genus JAVBUI01. Next base: position 10,267 of record JAVBUI010000040.1, read on the forward strand.
GGACGACGAAGAGACCGATCGCCCGGAATTTATGGCCCGGCGTGATATCGCATTCCGTATTATCAAGAAGGAGTATGAATATTTGTGGCCCCGTGCCGCCTTGGCGCAGGTGAAGCCGGAAGAGCCGTTATCGCTGCCGCTCACTTTGGCGAACGGACAATTTGCTCACTGGAGGACCCTGATCAACTCGGAGAAATTCCTGATCAAGCCGTTCCGCATGTTGCTGGAGCGGTTGTGTGGCGAGGAAGACCTCGCCGCCGCGATGAAGGATATCTGCGTGAACTATAGCGCCCCCGATGAATTGTACTGGCTGGAGCCGTTGATCAAAAAGTCATTGCTGGAACATTCAGAATCTCAAAAAATCCAGCAATACGACGAACAAATCTATTTGTATAATAAAAACAACTGGACGGAAGGCAATATTCAGCTCACCACCAGAAGGAACGATATCATCGCGCAACTTCTGGCGCGCAGTGATGTGTCTTTCCTGGGGACGGACTGGCAGAATATTGATGAAACCTTCTTCCGCGGGTGGAATGTCGCTTTGGAACGACGTTTGGCAGTCGACGGCGGGACGGTTTCGTTTGAGTATTTCTTTGAACGGAATAAGCTTACCATAGGCATTCGCAACTACGACGAGATCAATGGAAAAGGCCGCTGGCTTTACAACAAGTCCTACGATTATAGCGGCGTGGGGCGGACTGACTCGGCCTTGGAAGAGTTCTTTAACCTGGCTGAAGACGCGATTCAGGATTTCGACTCCTGGCACGCCTGTCTGGTCGCGATCAAGCCCCCGGAGCAACTCGAAACGAATGATAAAAATTTGACTGCTCAATGATTAAAATCTGATACATGCACCGTATGATTCGCCGGGACCGTAGGGGCTCCGGCTTTTTTTTGTGCTCGGATCGGGGGAGGGTGGGGAGTTGGCACGGGAGTTGCTTGTATGGAGGCGTGCAAGTTTTCAACCCGTTATGATGGAGGTCGCAATGAAGAGGTTTCGTAATGTAAGCTGTGATTTTTTGAAGTGCAAGGCGTTGGAGTTCCTTGGGAACTTCGTTCGGAATCATCAGGATTCGATCGAGGATAATGATGTTTTCAATATCATTGACGAGCTGGTTCCGCCCGATGAACTGAGCCGGTGCGTCAAAAAGGAATTCAGCGAACGCCGGTTGACGATGCTTCAGAATCTGGAGTATCGCCACGACCGTCTCGATTTCACTGACGATTCCAAGGAAATCCTGAGGGAAATATGGTCTCATAAGCCGTCGCGGAAAACGCTTCGCGTCGTCATTCAACGCTTGATCGACGGGCAAGTGGCCGGGATAAAAACTGATTTTT
>JAVBUI010000064.1:0-12096 GCA_031555495.1 Victivallaceae bacterium
ATCATCTCGACGTCGCTTTGCTTGAAATCGCCGAAGGGCTGCTGACTTACGAGTTCGGCGCCGCCCCGGAAGCGGCCGAAGCGGAAGCCTGTGCGCCGAACCCGCTTGCCGTGGAATAACATGTCAATGCAAGCGCAAGTCGCCATTTTGATGGGGAGCAGGAGCGACCTTCCGGTCGTCGAGGGGGCTTTCCGGATTTTTGAGCGTTTCGGGATCGGTTACGAGGTCCGTGCGATTTCGGCACACCGGACGCCGGTGGAGGCGTGTGAATTCGCCGCCGGAGCCGAGGCGCGCGGGATCAAAGTGATCATTTGCGCGGCCGGCATGGCGGCGCATCTCGGAGGCGTGGTCGCCTCGCATACGACGCTTCCGGTGATCGGGATTCCAGTGGCTTCGGAGCCGTTCAACGGCCTCGATGCGCTGTTCTCGATCGTCCAGATGCCGCCCGGAATTCCGGTCGCGGCCGTCACCGCCGGCAAGGCGGGGGGCAAGAATGCGGCGCTTTACGCGGTGTCGATCCTGGCGCTCGGTTCGCCGGAAATCGCCGCCGAATTGAAAGCGTTCCGCGCCGAGCAAACCGAACAGGTGCTCAAAGCCGACGCCGAACTCCAAAAGGAACTGGGGAAGTAAGCGAAACGAAACTGCCCGGGCCGTCCGCAGCAATGTGGACGGCCCGATTTTTTGCGTGCCAAAGCGCAACGTACAGCGGAGCGCGCAAAGCGCGCGGAGCGTTGGGTCAAGGGCAGTGCCCTTGCGGGATTCCAAAGGGCAGCGCCCTTTGGTGGAGTGTGAGGTGAAACCTCGCCGCTTTCGCCCGGGCGCAGCCCAGCTCAAGAAACGCGACGTCAGTCGCGGTGCGGAGCCCGGTCCGAGCGACGCGGGCGTGGCAGCGCCTGCGGAGCGATGCAACCCAAGTCCGCCATGCGCGCGGACAGCGCATGGCAGCGATGTGCGCGTATGGCCTCTGAAGGCCGTCGCGGTTTCATTGCGCGGCGGCGGGGTAGACGCTTTTCCGGATCAGGTTGCTCCAGCTGGGGGCAAAGACGCGGATGATGCCGTTTCCTGCGGGGACTTCGATGGCGAGGCCGGGGTCTTCCGGGGTACGGGTGGTGTTGAGCAGCAGTTTGCCTTCGTTGTTTTCCAGCATGGCCACCGCGAGGAAATCCCAGAGCATTGGGAGTTCGAGGCGGAACGGCGCTTCGGAACGGTAGGCGACTTCCCAATCGACCTTGTTTGCGGCCCGGTTGATTTTGAGCTCCTTCACCCCGTCTCCGACGGCGCGGGGTGGAACTTTGCTGCGGAGCGAAAGCCATTCTTGACATTTCCGGCGCAGTTCACCGATCATTTCGACGACGTCCAGCTTTTCGGCGTCGATGCCGAAGGAGGGGGAGACCGGCATATATTCGAACCAGTTCGAGGTTCGTTTGGTGTTGAATTCCTCCGCATCTATCCGCGCGGGCGCCGGGCGGGCCAGGTTGATCGCGACGGTCGCGAAGAGAACCGTCGCCGCGATCGCGACCGGAATCCGGCGGTTCGTCAGCGGAGTCAACAGCGAAAGCACGAGGCCGAGGCCGAAAATTTCGAGGATGGAGGCATAAGTAAGCAGCCGCCACGGAAATTGAAGGGCCAGAAAAATCTGTTCAAATTGCAGATAAAGCGGCCAGCTCAATTCCAGCATCAGGAAAAAGTAAAGAACGGTGAGCCCAAGAAAATAGCCGATGAAGCAAAGCCGTTTTCGGCAGATCGCCGCGAACTTCCGGCTGCGGTACGCTTGAACAACGAGCAGGGCGCCGATTGCAAAAAGCGCAACCGAAAACGCCATGTCCAGCTGGGGATTGATCACGGGGTACCGCCAGCCATTGGTGCTGAAAAGGAAAGAGAACGGAGCCGGATAATGATGTTTCGGGCAGTTGCCATACATGTAAAAAAGATCGAAGAGATATGACTCCCGCACCAATGCGATCAAGAGCAGGAACGGCGCAAGCAGCACCCCGAGCGCCAGCGCCGAACGGAAGGCCGCATTGAACATTTCCTGCCGCATGGCGCGATGGCGGAAGACGGCGATCAGAAACGCCCCCGCGCCCATTGGAACGGCAAACGCGAAGATGCCGGTGTGGGCGAAAAAGAGTCCCGCCCCGATCGGAATGATCGTATAACCGAAGTGCCCGCTCCGGATCAGCCGGAGACACCACCAAAGCAGCCAGGGCAGCACGCACATCGCCGTAAATTCGGCAGTCGCACCGCGAACGACCAGATCGGTGAAAACATAATTGAGGTGAGGAAAAGCGAGCCCGAGCAGCAGCGCCGTCGCGAACGGCAAGCGCAACTCGCGAAGACTTCGGTAACACCCCCATGCGCCTAATGTGCTGAACAGCGTCAGGACCAGGATGAGCGCCGCCTTGACCGGCACTCCGGCCAGCACCGGCAGCGTGCAGAGAACGATGAACAAACGCGGATAAAACAACGCCATCGGGGATCCCAGGCCGAAATTTTCCTCCGGGCTCCAGATCGGCAGCCACTCGCCGCGGTGAACGGCGCTGACGTATTGCAGAACGCGCATCGCCATCGCGGAATCTTCATGATTAACCGGCCACCCCGGCCCGCGCCAGAACGCGAAAAGCGCGCAAAACGACGAAAGCAAAAAAAGCGCGGCAACAAGGCCATGCAGCGGCAGCAGATTACGGAACGGCATTTTCATCAGGGGCGGTCCTTCTATTTTCCCGTTGACACAATACACGCCCGGAAGCCTTTTTTCAAACCGGAGTATGCTTTTTTCTCCGCCGCCTCTTCATGCGCGAAGTGCGCTTCATACCGAAAATCAATGAAGCGCGCCTTTGGCACATGAAGCGCAACCGTATGAATCGCCGCGATGCGGCATGAAGCGAAGCCTGGCGGCTTCGTTTTTTGCCACAGACAAAAAATGGTCGGGGCGGAGGGGATCGAACCCTCGACTTTCTGCTCCCAAAGCAGACGCGCTAAGCCACTGCGCTACGCCCCGTGTGGAAGTAATAAAATAACCCTTGATCGGCGGAAAAGCAAATCCGGAAAGCATCTTTTGCGATGCTTTCCGGATTGAAGAGTCGCAAGAACGCTTAGCGCATACGCTCGTTGGTCATCGTCGCGAAGCGCTTCTGGGTGATTTCGCTCTCCATCGGCTGGCCGTTGAAGAAGCGGTTGAATTCATCCAGCAGGAACGGCAGGAACCGGTCGCGGCCGGTGTAGCCCGCGTTGTGCGGAGTCAGGATCACGTTGGAGAGCTTGTTGAGCGGATTGTCTTCCGGCAGCGGCTCTTCGTGGAACACGTCCAGGATCGCCGAGATACGGCCGCTCTGGAGCGCTTTGATCAACGGTTCTTCCTGGGTCAGCCGGGCGCGGCCGCCGTTGATGAACGTGGCGCCTTCCTTCATCATGCCGAACTCTTTTTCGCCGATGCGCAGGAAGTTTTCCTTGCTCACGCCGACCAGGCAGTGGAAAATATCGGATTCCTGAAGGAGCTGTTCAAGGGTGCCTTTTTCGGCGCCGAGCTTGGCGAGGTCCGCTTCGCTCGAGTGGTTCGAGGCGACCAGGATCCGGCCCGGACGCAGAGGAGCGAGCATCTTGAGCAAGTGGCGCGTGGTGTCGCCCATGCCCCAGAGGCCGATGGTCATGTTTTTGAGGTCGCGCATGTTGCCGGTCTCGGCCCAATTCATCGAATCGGTGGCGCGGAGCTTGGCGTAGGACTGCAGATTGCGCTGGGCCAGCATCGTCGCGAGGAGCGACCACTCGGCGACCGCTTCGGCCATGACCGGGTTGGAGGTCGTTACCTTGACGTCCGTGGTGAAGGTCGAATCGTCGACCACCGCCACCACCGAACCGGCGCTGTGGCCGACGACCTTCGCCTTGGGCGCGTTCTTCAGGAACTCGGCGCTGCAGAGCGGCGAACCCCAGGTCGTGATGATCGCGTCGTATTCCGGCAGCATCTTCGCCCAATCGGGGTTCTCGAGGTCGGCGTCCCAGGCGGGGACGTCGATTTCAAACCCGTATTCCTTAGCTTTGCGTTCGCCGGTGGCGTTCCAGAAGGTGTGCGCAAGCTGCTTGCGGGCCGTCATGAACAGAATCTTTTTCGACATCTCTTTTCCTTATCTATTTTACGGTCATGCGTATATTTACGCCGCGCCCCTGCGGGCGCGGCAAGTCCTTATATCTGTTACTCTACACCCACTTTGGCGATTTCGCCATGCGAAGTTGTGACGATTACTGATTTTTTATCGATTTTCAGATCCGAAACTGATCCGGAAAGCTTCATCGATCCGGTAATCGCGCCAGTGCGGTCGATCCGGCAGACGTAACCGTCGCTCGAACCGGCCAATGCGGCGCCGCCGACAAGCGGCAGGAGGCTCGTGATGTTGCCCGGCACCGCGGTGAAGCCGAGGAGCTTTCCGTTCGGTGCGAAGCGGTAGACGAAGCCGTTGAACGAACCGGCGAACACAATGTCGTTTTTGCCGTCGGAGGAAACCGCGAGCGTGCGGACTTCATCGCCGGTGACGAATTTCGTAATCAGCTTGCCGGTGTTCTCGAAGAAGTAGACGTTGCCGTCATCCGAACCCGCGACCACATAAGTTCTGCCGTTCAGCTTCGGAGCGACGATCGCGCGGCAGCCGGGACCGAAATGGGCGACCCATTTGCGCGTGCCCTTGTCGCTCAGGACGGACATCATGTAGTACTTGGTGCCGCAGAGGACCTCTTTGCGCCCGTCACCGTCGATATCGAAGGCTTCGACCGCGCGGGTCGGGTGAATGACTTCGTAGTTCCAGAGCTCGCCGCCCTTGGCGTCAAAGGCGTAGACGCGCCAGTTGTCGCAGCCGGCGAGTATCTCCTTTTTGCAGTCGCCGTCGATATCGACGACCTTGACGATGGTCACGGCGGGGTGGACGCGGTAGAAGTCGAATTTCTTGTTCCACAGCTCTTTGCCGTCTGCGTCGAGCACCGCGAGGTTGCCCGACTGGAGCGCGACCAGGAGCTTCGGATTGCCGCTGCCGTCGAGGTCGTCGACCGCGATGTCGTTGATCTGGGACTTCAGGTTGATTTCCTTGCGGAGCTTGCCGTCTTCGCCGTAGAAGAAGAGTACGCCGTCACGTGAGCCGACCGCGTAGAACGTTCCCGCTTTGGCCGGAACCACGGCGGCGCGGGTGTAGTCGGTGAATACATTGCGCAACTTGGCGTTCAATGGCGCGGGGCCGAGGAGCGTGACTTCGCCGACGTAAAGCGCCGTGCCCGCCTGAGGCGTCAGCACGACCCTGACGTGTTTAGCCTGCTGTTTCGGAAAGTCGGCCTGGAACGGAACCGGTTTGCCGAAGTTGGGATGCACGTCCTTGTTCGCGTCAAGCGAGGAGACTTCTTTGCCGTCGCAGTAAACCTTCATGGTCTTGAGCTTGAACATCGCTCCCTTGGAGGAACTTGTAGCCCACCACAGACGGAGTTCGACTTGCGAAATCTCCTGAGGCTTGGCGAAGGTGAATTCATAGGTCGCCGTCTCGTCGGGCTTGTACATCACCGAATCGGCGCCGTCGGCGGCGCTGCCGTCGATGACGTGTTCGACTTTGTTGGTCGAGTCGGCCATGAAGATATTCGGCTCCGAGGGCTGCGTGCCTTTGAATTCAAAGGGGAAGAGCTTCCGCCCGGCGGGATCGGTGAAGGCGAAGAGTCCGGTCTTGCTGCGGACGTCCTGCCAAGCCGCCTTGAGCGGTGTGCCGCCGAGGCTGGTCGCCGCCGCGTCATCGGAGAGGGCGGCGCGGTCGGAGATTGCAATTGTCGATGCGGCGCTTACGATTTCAAGTTTTCCGTCATCGGCAGCGGCGATGGTATAGATTTTTTTGCCGGTGTCGACTCTGGCGACTCCGCCGAGGGCCTCCACTTTCCACGGCGCAATCGTACCCTTGGCATCGCCGTGCCAAGCGGCGGCGACGCTGACGCTTTGGCCCGCTTTGACTTTTTTGTTCACGATCTGGTCGACCACGCGGACGACCCTGGGCGCGTATTGATAGCCCGCCCAGTTGACGCCGAGCTCTTCATCGTCGTACATCGAAAAACGGTTCTCCGCCGCGCCCTGCAAACGCATCGCCGGACCGTCCTGACGGAAAATCACGCCGTCGGCGCGTTTTTCGACTTCGCCGAGGCCGTTCCAGCGTTGCTTGAGGAGGAGGTCGGCGTCTTTGGTCGTGCGGACGACGTCAAAGACGACGTAGGCTTTTTCCGCCTTGAGCCAGACGATGTGGCGCGTCCAGTCGGCGTTGCCGAGCTTGTCGGCGCGGGTCGAACTCCAACCGAAGTCTTTGTTGTCGCCGCTGCCGAGCAATTCCATGTAATCGGGCAGCGGGAAGGCTTCGCCGTCGGCGACCAGCATCAAGGTATTGTGGAACTTCTGCTGGCTCTTGAAGTAATCGTTATCGGCGAGCCAGATCCGGCCGAACTGGGTGTGGCGCAGAATACTGTTGGCGTCGGCGTGCTTGTGGCCGCCGTTGTTGACGCCGTCGACGAGGATGTAGAAGGCCTCGGGATTGAGCGCTTCACGCATCGAGAGCTTGTCGAAGCATTTGTCTAGCGGCAGCGCGGGGGCGGCGCCGTGCGAGGTGTGATAATATTCTTTGTCGAGCGGAAACACCTTGACGCCGTCGAAGCCGGCGGGCTCGGGAGCCTTGCCGTCCAGCCTGGCGTAGAAGTTGCCGGGCGTTTTGTTGTCGTTGAGCTTGCGCTTCCAGTCGAGGATGTAGGCGGCGAGATCGCTGCCGGTGGCAGCGTAGTAGATATTGAGGCAGATGATTTCCGAAAACCAGCACTTCCAGCTGCCGGTGTCGCCGTAGGGGACCTGGTAGCCGAGGTTGTCCATGGTCAGAAGCATGCCCGCCATCACCTTTTCGGCATAACCGTTGGTCAGGAAACGGTCATCGGGCATCGCGGTGCTGTAGAGCAGCAAATGGTGCCAGGTGAGCCACTGGTAGCCGTTGCAGTCGTCGTGCGCCTTGGCGGAATCGATCTGGCGGTAGAAGTTGTGGCGGATGATCGCTTCCCACTCTTTGGGCTCGTCGAATTTATCGCCGTAGTATTTGCCGAAATAGACGCTGCCCATCAAAGTTCCCAGCGAGGCGAAGGTCAGGTGATTGCTGACCACGCCCTTGCCGCCTTTGCCCCCGGCGGCTTCGGCGGCGATTGCTTCGCGGAGCCAGCGCGCGAGCGTCACGGTCGCGTCGAGCCGGTCGGCGTCGGTCAGCACCGGGTCGTGCTCGACCAGATCCCACATGCCGATCGCGGCGAAGGAGCGGAAATCGCTGTCGAAGCCCCACGGGCCGCCGAATTTGCTTGCGTCGTGTTTGGCGCTTTTGTTGTAGAGCCGGGCGACTTCGACGTAGAGTTTGGCGTCGGCGCCATTCCGCCAGAGCCGGTAGCGTTCGCCGATGGTGGCGAGGTAGCCGCCGAGCGAGGTGTGCTGGCCGACGGAGAGGATGCGGTTGGCTTCCTCAAGTCCTTTTTCGATATGGTTCGCGGCGAAACCCGGAGCTTTTTCGTAGGGAGCCGCATAGGAGGCCTCGAAGAGCTTCGGGAGTTCAAGCGTGCCTTTTTTGCCGTTGGCTTCGATGGCGGCGGCGAGCTTCGCCGCTCCGGCGGCGAGCCCTTCGTCATCGGACGCGCCGACGATCACCAGGTCGCTGCCGCGGAAATAGGGCTCGACGATGGTGTCGACGAGGTAGCCTTTGGCTCCCGGGAAGACTTCGTCGGCGAGGGTGCCGCCGCGGGCGTAGGTGGTCAGCATCGCCGGGTTGTTGAGGATATTGCCGAGCATGATCACGTTGCCCTTGGGCACGCGGTCGGCTTTGGTCCCCGGACGGGAGGCGGCTTTGACGCCGGTGGCTTTCTCAATCGCGGCGGCGACGGCTCCGGCGGCTTTGCGGCCCGCTTCGGTGTCGGGGTGGAGGATTTCGACCGCGCTTTTGCCGTCGGCGACGAAGCGGCTGACACGGGGAAGGGGGATGACGGTTTTCAGCGCGGAGAAATTTTCTTTGGGCTCCACGACGGCGACCGAGCCGAGCAGGAGATCGTGCGCGGCATTGCCGTCACGGTGGCCGATGATGATTTCGATCCGGTCGACTTTGGCCGCGGCGCTGCCATCGACGATGGGGCCTTCCCACTGCATGCCGCGCGGAGAGCCCTGATGCTGGAGAGTCAGTCTCTGCGGCGTTTGGGTTGTGATCGCGCCCCAGGAGGCGAAGCTCCAGCAGGGTTTGCTGCTCCCCTGGTTGTAGAGCCGGATGTAAAGCCCGGCGGGCGGGTTGGCGCCTGAAATTTCGAATTCGAGCGCTTTGCCGTCGAGGTTGAGCGGTTTGTTCAAGCGGAACATCAGTCCGGCGTAATTGGCGTTGCCGGCGCGGGTGTAAGCCATCCTGATTCCCTGCGTCCCTTCGGCCTTGAACGTGGCGAGGTCGCCGAAGGTGCGGTTGACTCGCGCGATTCCTCCGATCGGGGAGAAAATCGAGGGTGCGATTTCACTGAGCGGGGGGGCGACTTGGGGAAGGACGGCGGCGACATCTTCAATACCGGTGATGATCAATTCCAGTTTGCGGTTTTTGTCGGGGGTGCCGTAGTAGAACTGCAAAGTGTCGATCCGGTCGGCTTTGTTGCCGGAGACGACCTCCTGTTCCCAGTTCAAAAGCCCGCGCCGGCCGGCGGTCGCGGTGTAGGTGCGGGGCTTGGCCGAAACCACGTCCTCGCTCCAGCATTGGAAGCTCCACTCGGGCGGACCGTTGTTGCCGGCGTTGTAGGCGCGCAGATAAATCCCGCTTCCGGCGGGCGTGAGCGGGGTCGAAACGGTGAAGTTGAGACTGCGGTTTTCAAGCGAGATCGGCCGTTTCAGCTTCAGCCGGAAATTGACGTAGCGGTTGGTGGTTCCGCCGAGTCCGGCGGTGTCGCCGGTGAGCTTGAGCGCCGGTTTGCCGTTGAGCGTGATCAGTTCGACCGAGCCTGCTTCCGGCTTCAGGTCGGCGGCGGTGATGCCGGAGAGGAGGTCGGCGGCTTGAAGCGATAAGGCGAGCAACGCGCCGGAAAGCGCGGTCAGGATTTGTTTCATGATTTGACTCCTTCAAAAAAACTGCGCCGGAAGCGGGCTTCCGGCGCCGGTTGACGGCAGCGGGCCCGGCGAAAACAGAACTGTCGCCGGTCCCGCGACATTTTTTACTCCGCGCGGAGATTGCGGACCTGGAGGCCGAAGTCGGCCGCCTTGGTCGGGGTGCAGAAAATGAAGTCGACGGTGGTCAGCGCAGTGGCTTCCGCGCCGCTCACTTCGTTCGCCTGCCAGGTGAATTTGTCGGAGTCGCCGCCGATCTTGAGTTCGACGGGAGTCCAGTCTTTGGCCACGCCGCCCTTGGACATGAAGCTTACGACCGCTTTTTTGCCGACGGCGTCGAAGAAGCGGATGTAGAGCGCGGTGGTTGCGCCGGTTGCTTTGTAGTCGAACTTGATGGTTTTGCCGACGAGGTTGACCGGCTGGTCAAAGGCGATCGCCATGCCTTCGTACTGATTGAACTGCTTCGCGTTCTCGAGCGAACGGGCATCGGTAAGGATGGTGGCGACGCCGTCGAGCATTTCCGCTCTGGTCGGGGCGGTCGCGGCGAAGCGCGATTTGGCGATCGCTTTGAACTCGCCCATGCCGGCGACAGCCGCTTTGAAGGTTTCGCGCGGGTCGTCGATTACCTTGACCGATTTGACCTTGAGGTTCATCTCGGCGGATTCCTTGGGCGTTCCGATGTGGAACTGGAGGGTCTTGACCGCATTGGGCGCGTCGCCGGAGACGACCTCTTTTTCCCACTTGAGCTGGCCGTTTTCGCCGGGGATGACGAGGATATCGACGTAGTCGTTCGTGAGGAACCTTGTCCAGGTGTTGTAGCTGAGGGCCGGGCTCTTGGTGTTGCCTTCGTTGAAGGCGCGGAAGTAGAAGCCGGTCAGCACGTCGGGGGTGTCGGTCTTGGCGCGGATCACCAGCGCTTTGCCGGTCAGGTCGACGGCTTCGGGAAGGTCGATGTTGAAGTTGAGATACTTGTTGCCTTTGCCTTCTTTGGTGGTGCCCTTGAGTTCGAGCACGGTGAGGCCGTCTTCGTCCATCAGGCCGTCGATTTCGCCGCCGACAACCTTGGAGGTCATTGCTTTCTTGAGGGGCGGGATGTCCGCGGCCGAGACGGCTCCGATGAATGCGCCGCAGAGCAGCAGTGCGATTACTTTTTTCATGATCGATCCTTTTTGGGTTTTAGGTTTAAAGATAACTTTGGAAGATTTTTCCTGTGTTTTTGGGAATATCGGTATTACATGCCTTTTATTAATAAAACCGGAATTCTCGTTCTGTCAAGTGCAAGTGAAGGATACTTTCCGAAAAAAAAAGGAATCCGGGCTGCCGCAGGCGGTTTTCGCCTGGGACGGCCCGGTTGGCGGCGCTTATCGGGCGATCGGTTGGTTGATGACGAAACTGGAACCCGGCTTGAGGCGGATCACCTCCCGGGGGACGACTTTGAACACAACCTTGCCGTTGCGGAGCTCGGCGGAGGCAAGCTTGTAGACGCCGTCCTTTTCCGACGGGATGAAGAGGTACGCATCGGAGTAATCGAGCTTCGGGAGCGCCGTGAGCGAGCTCGTGAGCTCCTTTTTCGCCGCATCGACCGCGTCGAGCGTGCCGGTGACGGGGTTCTTTCCTTCGCTCCAGAGCGAAACTTCCTTGCCGCCCGAGGTGCGGCGGATGGTCGACTCCTTGCCGGAAGCGGAGATCGAGACAAGGTCGGAGTCGCCGTTGGCGAAGGTGACCTTGATCGCCAATCCGCCGTCGGAGGCGGGTTCGAGTTCGGCCGATTTGACGGCAAAATTGCCGTTTTTGCCGCTCTCGACCACCGAGACGAAACGGCTCTCCGGAGCTTCGGAACGGGCGAGGAGAATGTGGAGCGGCACTTTGAGGTAGGGGGTCTTGGTGTCGCGGAGGCCGGGGGCCTCGGCTTTGATCAGTTCGAGCGGTTTCTCGGCGAGGAACCAGAGCCGGGTCGAAATTTCTTTGTCGAAGGCCCATTCTCCTTGGAGCGTGCCGGGACCGAATTTTGCGCCCGCGGCATTTTTGAGCCATTCGGCGCCGGTGCTCCTGTCGGCGATTTTGAGGAGGTCGACGGGCTCGAATTTGAGGTTGCCGTCAAGCTTCACCGTTTCGCCGTCGGCGTGAAAGTTCCACAGGTGGCTCTTGCCTCCTTTGACCGTGAAGACGTCGACGAAGTACTGGCCCGATCCGCCCGGGAGCGGGATGTCGTAGAGCGCTCGCGCGTAGCGGCTGGTCGAGTCGTAGGCTTCGGGCGAATCGAAGCGCATTGCCGCGATGCCTTTGGCGGGGCTGGTGAAGAGTTCCGGAACGCCGCGGCGGGCCTTGGACTGGATTTTGCCGTCGACGACGACCACGTTGTGGGCGAGCGTGGAGTTGTTCCAGGTCCGGTGGTCGTGCCACCACGAGAGGTAACCGAGGTCGCTGATGACCTCTTTGCCGAAGTCGCAGTACAAATAGCCCAGCGTCGAGTTGTGCGAGTGGCCGCCGACGTCGCCGCCGACGTACATCGCCAGCGCGCTCGACGTCGCGCTCGCGGGACGGCGCAGCACCGCCACGCCGCCGCCGGGGGCGATGAAACCGCGCTGCACCCCCTCCGGCATCACGGAGCCGTCGAGTTTGAGGTCGGGATCGCGGTAGCAGATCGAGTATTCGCGCCCCCAGGTGACCGGATAGTTTTTGGCGAAATAGGCGAGCCGCGCCTGGTTTTCAGCGGTCGGACGGAGCGCGGCGATCAATTCAAGCTGGCCGATGCTCTGGCGGGTCGAGAAGGACGAATCGTTGAAGGCGGGGAGGGCGCCCGTGGGCAGCAGGCCGTCGGCCATGCCGGTGAAGACGAGTTCGAGCGCAGGGACCGCTCTGAAGATGTCCAGATTTTCGTAGCGCTCCGGGCCCTTGTAATCGGGAGAATCGCTGTAGCCCTGGAGGGCGGCGATCAACGTGATCATCGGTTCGTTGGCCATGTTGGCGTAGGAGGGGGCGCTTTCGTACCAGTGGCCGTC
>JAVBUI010000343.1:0-5356 GCA_031555495.1 Victivallaceae bacterium
GTCGGCGAAGGATGATGTGGAGTTGGCGGCGGTTTTGAATCGGATGCTGCGCGGGATCGGCGACAGTCACATTGTGTTGTATCCGCCGCCGGGTGTGGGGGCGGGGGCGGTGTATGAGAAGTTATCCGCGGGGCCGCCGGAGGTGGCGGCGGACGGGGGTTTTTCGGTCTTGAATGTCGGGGGCCGGGTTTTGGCGGGTGAGATTTATCCGGGGAGCGGGGCGGCGGGGGCCGGTCTTGCGATGGGGGATGAATTGCTTGCGGTGGACGGGGTTGCGATCAGGCCGGAGGAGGAGATTTATCCTTCGTGGAGTTATCAGGCGCGGGCGTTGCTGGCGCATGGGGAGCCGGGGAGTTTGTTGCGTTTGAAGGTTCTTTCCGGGGGCGCGGTGCGGGAGCTGGAATTTCCGCGCCGGGCGGACGGGGGGAAGTTTTTTCAGCTTGGGCACATGCCTCGGCTGACGATGGTTTACGAATCGAAGATTCTGGCCGGGGGCGTCGGGTATGTCAAATTCAATCTTTTTTCGCCGGAAGCGGTGATGGCGCTACGGAAGGATCTGCGGGAAAAATTTGCCGCCGTGGAGGCGTTGATCATCGATCTTCGCGGCAATCCGGGGGGGCTGATCGACAGTGCGCAATGGTTTGTCTCGTGGCTTTCGCCGGAGGAAACCGGGCTCGGCACGATGGTGATTGCAGGCACGACGCTTACGCTCAAGAGTTCGCCGCAGTCCCGTTCTTACGCGGGGAAGCTGGCGATTCTGACCGACCGCGATTCAGCGAGCTGCGCGGAGATCGCGGCGGCGGCGATTCAGGATGCAAAGCGGGGAGTGCTGGTCGGCGAAAAGACATCGGGCTTCTGTCTGCCGTCGCAGTTCATCGAATTGCCGTCCGGCTTCCGTCTGCAGACCGTCCTCGGGGACGGCCGGCGGGCGGACGGGCAGCGGATCGAGGGCGTCGGGGTGACGCCCGACATCATTGCCCCGGCGGACGCCGCGGCTCTCGCCGCGGGCCGCGACAACACGCTCGAGGCGGCGCTGAATTACTTCTCGGCCGGAAGCAGCACGATGCAGTCCCAGCAGGGCGCGCCCTGAAGGACTTCGAGCTTCAAACGCGCCGTTCCGGCGGGCAGGTCGAGGACTTTCGGCAGCCGGGAATAACGGTATTCCTTCTCCTTGAATCCCGCGCCGCCGGTGGAGCCGAAGTCCGCGATGACGGGGACGGCGAACCCGGTTCCGGAGAGGCGCGTCCGGATCGGCTCGAATTCGCAGGCGAGCCTGAAACAAAGTTGATATTTGCCCGCCTTTTCGACCGGAATTTCCCACTCGAGCGCCAGGCCCTCGGTATTCCAGCCCCGAATCAATTTCCCGCCGGAAGCGGCGGGGCGCGTCAATACGGTAACAGTGGTGTTGGCGGCGCGGTAATTTTCAGCTTCGACGACGGTCGAACCGGCGGGAGGGGCAAAAACGTAGGCAAGGCGGGGACAGCGGAAGTATTCGACGGACGTGCTTGTGACCGTCGGCACCGTCAACGACGCGGCCGAACTGATGGTCAGGAGACTCTTTCCGGGCGGGGTGAGAATGCCCTCGACGCGGTCTTTCCCCGCCGGAATTTCGGCGAAGGTCAGGAATTTTTCGCTGGCCAGGCGGATCTGGCGCGGCATGGGAGCCGGGGGAATCTCAAAGGAGAGCTGCCGGAACTCCGGCGCCTCAATTTCCGTTTCGAAAACATGAACCTTTCCCGTAACATGCGACAGTGCAGCGAAGCTTCCCGATGCGCTTGTCCAGATTTTACCTTCAAATGTGAGCTTGCTCCCGCCGGAAAACATCACTCCTGCGCCGAGCCTGACGGCGGCGACGGCGGCGTCGGTTTTGATCCCCCCGAGTTCGACCGTTTGGCCCGGAGTCCGGTTGAAGAGGACGATGCAGTCGGAACCTTTGACGACGCAGGCGTCTTTTGAGTTCAGGAGCTCCCACTTTTTCGCTTCGCCGCCCGCCTTCTCACTCCGGCGGATTTCAAGCGCGGTCAGGAATTCGGTCGAAGCGACAGGGGCCGCGTTGTCGGCGGTGAGGAGCCATTCCGGTTCGGGATTGGGCTCGAGCTCGGTCGAGGCGACCCGGTTGGGGCCGATTTCGTAGGCTTTGGTGACTTTCGACGCGAGACGTTCCGGCAACAGGAAAGTGCCGTCGAGCCGGGCGCGGGGGCGCTCGATGGCGAAGGTTCTGCCGTCGGGGCCGAGCGCGATCGGCTGATCGGTCTGGGAATGGATCAGGAAGTTGAAGGTCGACGGCTTCGGCGCTTCGAGCCGGTCGAAGACGAAAACGTAATCGGGCTTGACGAAAAGCAGCTGGCGGTCGAATTTGGTGACCGCGCCGTTGTAGATTTTGGGATTGGAAGCGTCCCCCGCGATGTAACCGAAGCCGGGGGAGTCGAAGTACCCCCGCGCCACCCCGTCCGCGCCGAAGGTGGTAAAGGCCTGCCCCTGACCGTCGACCATCACCGTGTTATGCGCGATGGTCCGGGCGGAATAGGCTTTGAAGTGGGGGCTGCTGTAATAGTCGGAATAGCCGCCGTCGATCGCGAGTTTATCCCCGTAGGCGTTGATGACGAAGCCGTTCTGGTCGGGATGCTGATGCCCGGCGTAGTAACGTCCGCTGTGGAAGCCAACCGCGACGTTTTCGCGCGCGTCGGGAAGGAAGGTGTTGAAAAAAGCGATGCCGAGGTGGGGATAGAATCTGCTCTGCGGAATATCGAGCGGGATTCGTGCCGCGACGCCGTTCTGCTCCGGCATTCCGGCGTACCAGAGCGCCTCCCGATCCCCGGCGGCGGCGAGCTTCCCGGCGAAAGCGCGGTGAATCGGCCCCTTCAGCCCATGATTGGGGCTCCCGGAGTCGCCGAAGGAGAGCGCGTAACCTGAATTGGGAGCGCCGTACATCGGGAACCGGGCGGTCTGCCGCAGCCACGGATGCTGAAAGAGATCGACGCCGACGGTGCATTTCGCCAAGTCGACGAAACCGACCAGGAGACCGGTGCCGTAGCTCCAGTAAGCGAGCCCCTCGTTGTTTTCCCCTTCGAAACCCAGCACCGGCAAAAAGCGGTAGGCGAAGAGGTCACAGAGGTAGCGGAACCGCATTTCGGCTTGCGGCTCTTCCGGCAGCGAAAGAATCGCCGCCACCGCCGCCTGCCCCTGAGCCCATGGGTGATTGTTGGCCTCTTCCCCCCGGAAGGGGTGGAGCCACTCCCAGTACTGCTGTCCCCGGCGGCGGATGCCGGAAGCGACGATTTCGCGCTCTTCGGGTGTCATGAGATCATAGGCGGCGTCAAAGCAGAAGGCCATGCCGAGCATGAGGTTCCCGACCGCAAGATCGTGCTTGCGGGCGTGGGTGCCGCTCTCGGGGTCCCAGTTGCGCCCGACTTCGAGCGCCCATTCCTTCGCCTTGGCCTTGAGATCGGCCCGGGCGGTCAGCAGCGCCGCCTGGCCGACGGCGGCCATCCGGCGGCCGGTGGCGGTGATGACGCCGTTGCCGACTTTGTTGTACCATTCGATCCAGGCGGTGATTTCGGGGTCGGCTCCTTCGCGGTAGGGCTCCGGATTGGGCGCGATCGGGTAATCGAGCGCCGCCTCGGCCTGCTTGACGATCACGTCGGCGTCGGGATAACAGTACTGAGCCAGCACTTTGAGTCGGGGCCGGGGCCGGGCGGCAAAGGCGGCGAAGTCGAAGGGGGGCATCCGCCAGTCCTGCGATTTCTCCGGCACCACCAGCGCGTCGCCGAAGAAGATTTCACCGGAAACGCCGTCGGCGATCCGGTAATGCCAGATCCCCGGAGCAAGCGGTTTTTCCGGAACCCAGAAGGGTTCGGTCAGCGGGACCGCCTGCGTCTTGCCGCCGGGAAAAGCGGGATCGCGGGAGTATTCAAAGCGGTATTTCCCTCCCGGCCGCGTCTCCCAGTCGAAAACCGGCATCGACGAATACGACACACGCAACCCCATCGCGGGATCGTAGGCGGGATCGATCGAGAAACGCAAATTCCGCACTTCGAGCGCCGCCGTGACCGGCTCGGGGACCGCATTCCGGCTGTAGATGTTCAGGCCGGCGATCCGGGTGCCGGAGACGAGGCGCATCTGCGTTTTGACATAACGCTGGGTGCCGAGGTGAATCCGCGCCTTGCGCCATTCGCCCGAAACCGGGAGCGGGAAATAGGTGGTATTCTTCGCCTGATCGACCAAAGCGACGGCGTTCGCGTTCAGCGTCACCTCCGGCGCGACGAGGTTCCGGTACTCGAATTCCAGCAGGAGGTCGGGGCGGAAAGCGAAATCGACCGGCAGCTCGAGTGTGCAATAGCGATTGGGCTTGATCGTCTCCACCCGGTAAATCCCGTCGGCGAAGCCCGAACGGAACACCTTCGGATTCGCCCCCGGAGTTCCGGGTTTGGCGTCGAAACCTGTCGTTTCTCCTCCGGACACGGAAATTCCGAATCCGATGGCGCACAACAGCGCCGCTCCCGCAATAAATCTCATCCCTGTTACTCCTCAGATCGCATTGATATTGATTGTTTTATTCAAATAAATATATTCATTTTTTACCACCGCATGCGCCTGCCGGCGGAACGCATCCACGTGCCCGTCGAAGAACAGCGTATTAGCCGTGTCGCCGCCATGACGCCGCCAGGCGACCGCCCCTCCCGGCGTCCGGTTGAAGTTGGTTTCATCATGAATGCTGCCTTCAAAATAATAACCGTCGAACACATTCATTTTCCGGCTCGGGTTCAAGACGCGGCTCGACTTGATCATCGGGTAATTCGGCGTCCTCGAACCACTCTGGTAACCGCTCATCCAGGTATGAGAGTAGCCGCCGAGATTGATGTAACCGTTGCTTTTGGTCACCATCGGACTCCACTCGGGCCAGGTGCCGCTGTAAATCCAGTCGGTCAACCCCGCCTCCGAGGCCCAGCCGGGACAAAGCGGCACCGCCGCCACCGGATCCGCCGCGAGGTTGCCCGGATTACGCCGCGAATAAAGCGGCATGGCATACGGCCGGCTCGCGGTGTACCAGAACGAATTCGCTCCATTGAGCGACCAGAGACAGAAAACGAAATGTTCATTGTTGTCGCCCGCATACTGGTGCTCCGCCAGTCCCATCTGCTTCAATTGATTGACGCAGCTGATGCTGCGGGCCCGTTCACGCGCCTTGCTGAGCGCTGGCAGCAGCATCCCCGCCAGGATGGCGATGATCGCGATGACGACCAGGAGCTCAATCAAGGTAAAAGATTTTCTGTTCATAACATACCTCTTTTTTAAATGATTTCCACTCCGCGGATTCGGCCGATGACTCCGCGCGGGGCCGACCGTCGGCCCTGGA
>JAVBUI010000151.1:0-3799 GCA_031555495.1 Victivallaceae bacterium
GCACGGCGGAGCGCAGATTCTCCACCACCGACGCGATGGCGCCGGCTTCGTTGTGGCAGGGAACGATGATGCAGACTCCGGCAAACGTTTTCATGGCTTCTCCGGAACGAACATGACGATTTTCTTCGAAAACGGCGTCGCAACCTCGCGAAGGTCGCGCCGCTGCCGGAAAGCTTCAATCTTCCTCACCTCGGACCCGACCTGAAAAACCGCCACATCGAACCCTGTGCACCGGTCAAATCCTCCCCGTGTCCAGGAATACTCAAACCGCGGAATCCCGCCGCTCCAGAAGTTGATCTCCACCATCCGGTTGAAGAGAACGCAGGGACGTTTTCCCGGCGGAATTCCGAGCACGCCGCGATTGGCGTCGATCCACTCCCCGGCCGCTTTTTTGTAATATTCCTTTTGCGAAACGCCCATTTCGAGGCCATTGACCAGCTGCGCAACGGCGATGGCGCCGAGGGCGGTGAACGCCGCCGCGCGGCCGTAGCGGAAAGCGCCCGCGCGTTCGACCAGATACGCCAGCACCGGCATCACCCAGCAGAGGAACAGCGGCACCGCAAACGTATAGTAGCGGTAGGCGCTCCCCGCAAAATAATAAACCGGCACATGAATCAAGGTCAACGCCAGAATTACCGTATATTCACAACGGTAACGCCGGAGCCGAATCGCCGCCGCCAGGCCCACTGCGGCAAAAACCAGATAAAGCTCGTAAGCGCCGCGGGAGAAATCCCCCGCGATTTTGCCGAGCCGCCATCCCGGGGTCGCTTCGGCGATTGCTTCCTCGCGCTCGCGCACGTCGTCTTCGTTCTCCAACCCGGTGTTCTTCAGGCCGTCTTCGCGCGCGATTTCCCTGATCGGCTGATGCGGCAGCCCCAGATAGGAGGCGAACCGGTAATCGGGCAACGGATAACCGGTCATCCGGCAGGTCTGCCAGAGCCGGGGAGCAAGCGAAACGGTAAGAAGCAGCACGATCAAGGCAAGCCGCCCGGCCAGGCGGAGCAAAGCCGCGCCGAAAAAGGCGTAAGCGTCTTTCCGCCAGAGCAATATCATGGCGGCAACCAGCAGCGCCGCGACCAGGATGATGCCTTCGCCGCGCGCCATCGCCAGTCCGCCGAGTGAAACGCCGAACAGCGCCAGTTTTTTCCAGTCCGGCTTGTCGAGCGCGGCGAAAAGCACGGCGACCGCAGCGACCAGGAAGAAATTCCGCGCCGAATCCGGCAGTCCGGCACAGGAAAACCGCATCACCTTGGGCGCGATAATGTAACAGACCGTCCCCCACGCCGCCAGCTCCTTCGACATGAAACGTCCGAGCAGGAAATAAAGCGGCCAGATGGTCAGCACGTAGAAGAAACCGGAAACCAGGATCGCCGCGGTGAACGCTTCGACGCCCGCCTTGCAGAGCAAGCCAGCCAGCGCGATGTTGAGCGGCGGCAACAGCGGCGAAACCGCATCGAAGCCATGGCCGGCGAACTCGCGGGCCAGATACGCGTAGGTGTAGGCGACGTCCCGGAAAAGATCGACGCAGCTCCAGGCGTAAATCGCAACCGCAGCCGCGCCGATCGCGGCGGCAAACGTCAAAACCCATCCGGGCGAGCGGAGGGCGTGGCGAAACTTCATAATCCAGTCCTTGCTTGATTCAATCCGGTGCGCTCCGGCTTCCACGCCTTCCGCAACCGTCACAGATGTTTTACAGTATCCCCCGATCGTCATTTTTGCAAGAGTAAGCCGTTTTTTTTACCTCTTTTACAAATAAAATTCATTAAAACATAAAAAAAGTAAATAAAAAAAGTTGCATTACTGAAGAATTCATTTATATTACCGAATGGAAGGTTATGTATTAAACCGCGGCGTTCGCAAAAAAAATGCGGTCGGACGCCGGGCTCGAAAATTCGCATTATCCGGAACAATCGGGATCGACCTCACCGGAACAATGCGAATCAACAAGGCGTCCCGATCAGAAAAGGGTTGAATCATGGCAGTAACTCCTTTGAAAGCGAAAATGGGAGAGCTGGTCCGCGGTTATCTGGCGACACGAAAAGTACGTCAATGCGAACTGGCCAAAGCGTTGCAGGTGTCCAATTCGGCGGTATCCCAGATGCTCAGCGGCCGAATCGTCCTCAATCAGGAACAGCTGATCACGCTCAGCACGCTGCTGGCGTTGCCGCGCGATCAATATCTCGAACTGTCGGCAATGGCGGCGAGCATTCACAGCGGCGTCAAGAATCTTCGTTCCCGTTTCAATCAGCTGATGACTTCGGCCCGCTGCGAACGCGGCGTCGACGTCCGGAAGCTTTCGAACCTGACCGGCGTCAGCACGGCGCGGCTCGAATTGCTTGAAAATTGCTACAACGTCATTCCGACGGTGGAAGAAATCGAGCGGCTCGCCCCGGTACTCTCCTGCCTGCCCGAAGACATGCTGGCGGCGGCGGGGATGTACAACGGCCCGGGCTCGGGCGAACCGGTTGCGGCGGAAAAAAGCACACCCTACATGACCGGGCGCAAAATGCTGCCGGTGCTGACGCTGACGCAATTGAGCAAATACACCGGCGAAGACACGCTTCACAACTTCGCGCTGTCGCACTCCAATGAACTGACCGAGCGCGGCGCGGAAATTCCGGTTCAGACAGTGGCGATTCGCAGTTCCGGCGAGGAGCTCAAAGCCGGTTTTTCCGGTGAAATCTGGATTTTCATCGGCGACGAACGTCCGGTGAACTACCGTGAACTCGAATTGATGCGCGACAAGCGCGGCAATTTCCGTTTGCGCGAGCGTCGCCGCGGCATCTGGAAGCTCTTCCACATGCCGCCGGAGGACCACGCGTCGAGCTACGCCGTCTGGAGCCGTCCGGTGCTTGAACTGGTCCTGCTGCCGATCCGGCCGAGAAACGAAATCGGAAGCTGATTATGGCCAAGGGGGGATGCGTAGCCGGCTCCTGCGGCTGCCTGTGTTTCGGCATCATCATCGGCGCCTTGGCAGTCTGGTTGCTGATGCCGAAGCTCCGCGACGAGGGCCTGACGCCGGAAAACGCCGCCCGCAAGGTGGAAAAATCAGCCGAACGCCTCGCCGATGAAGCCGCGGAAGTCCGCGACCGCGTCTCCGCCTTCAAAAGCACCGTGACCCAACCGCCCGCGCCCCAAATCCCCCCGGAGCCGAAGCTTCAGGAGTAACTCCCTGTCGCCTTCCGGCACATCTCCATCCTGCACCCCGGCATATGGACAGAACAGTATGCGCTGAGCAGCAGTGCAGGCATCGCTTCAGCTGGCGCGCGCGGGGGGACGCTGACGGAGGGACAAGCCCGATGCCCGCCTCACCCCGTCCATGCTCCATGTAAACTCCACCACGCGCCGCAACCGCCACGACTGATCTCATGCGGCAGTGTAGGTGGGGGAGCATTCGTGGCATCGATACTCCAAGGTCTTGCGTGCCGCAGAAGGCTCGACGCGGTATCGGACTGCCACGTACGGCATAAAGCACGGACGCGAGGGAATCTTTCCGCACAAAAGCGGGAAGATTCCAGAGCCTTTGGAGCAGGGGGTCTAGAGGGGGCGAACCTTTTTTAAAGGTTTGCCCCCGGCAAGGACATCGGTGCAGGCCTGCAGGCCATAAGCGCTAAGTTATTATTGACAAAATCCGTCTTTCATGTTATATTAAAGGTGTAAACCTAATACACAAGGAGAAGACGCCATGCCGGACCGAATCGACGAATGGGATGATTTGCTGGAATTTCTGCCGGAAAACTGGTTGGAGTTGGCGAAAACCAGCGGCGCGCTGAAGGGTTTGCGCAAGGATAAATCCCCG
>JAVBUI010000154.1:0-3578 GCA_031555495.1 Victivallaceae bacterium
GTCGGCCTTTTTGGCGGCGGCGCGGAGCTCTTTGACAATCTTGGAGCTTCGCGGGCTGTCGACGTAGAGCGGAGCGAAGTCATGTTCGAGGTCGACCCCGAGGGAGTGTTCCGGGAGGTCCCGGATGTGTCCCATGGAGGCCAGAATGGTATAATCCTTGCCGAGCATCCGGGTGATGGTCCGGGCCTTGGTCGGCGATTCGACGATCAAAAGTTTTTTCATGTTGTTTCCGCGAAATTAGGAAGTTCATAACGCGCCTCACGCGCGTCCGCGTGTATATGCGATAGACTAACATATCACGCAGATTTGCGTTCTGTCAAGTACGAAACGCGCTTTTTTGAAGTTTCCCGGAACAATCGTGACATATTCGCTTGCATTTGCCGAAAAAAAGGGTAAATTCTAGCGAAATCATCACGGAAAATCTTAAAAGGGCGGATATAAAAATGAAAAAAGCGATGTTGCTGATCGGCGTGTTGGCCGGGGTGCTTGCGGGCGGCTGCACGTTCGCCCCGGAAGAGGTGGACTCGACCCCCGATATCACGCTCTCCGTGCTCGAGAAGAAAATGCTCGCCGCCCGCGACCCGCGCGGCGTTTTCCAGAACGCCAAAAGCTATGTCCAGAAGCAGATCGTCACCGCCCGCGGCAAAAGCCGGCTGGTCGAAGTCAAGTTCCTCGCGCCCGACAAATACAAGGTTGTGACGCTCGAAGACAACGCGCCCGCTACCGCCTACATCCTCAACGGCAGCTCCGCCTGGGTTGTCGATTACCGGAAAAAATCGATCTCCCCCATCACCGGCGACTCGCTCCAGCAGCTCCAGACCCTTGTCCGCCTGGGCGACCCCGACGACTCCTACCAGGACCTCTTCGGGCAGGTCGAGCTCAAGATGACCAAAGTCGGCGAAGACGAATATTACAAGATGATCTGTTACTCCAAGCTCAAGGATCAGCCGCCCTACATCCTTTATATCGGCAAGGACAACTTCCTGCTGCACCGGATCGTGATTCCGGCGCCGCGCAACTACAGTTCCACGGTGATGCGTTACGGCCTCTACGAAGGCGTGATGATTCCGGAGGAGACCGTCAGCAACAACGACGGCATGGTCGAGACTTCAAAAATCAACTTCAATAAACTCAACGCCGAGATCGATCCCGCCGAGTTTCTGCCTCCGGTTTTCACCCCGGAAGAGTAATACGGCATAAAAAACACAAAAAAATCTGCATGCGGGCTTGACTTTTGTCGCCCCCGGTGATTAATTCTTTCGCGGATTGGTCGGACAATATTTCTTCCCGAAACGTTGCCGCCGCCGTCGTTCCCAAGAAAATCAGTCAAAGCAAACATACGAAATCCTGAGAGGAAAAAGAAGAAAATGCGGTACTATTCCGAAGATCATGAATGGGTGGAAATCATCGGCGAGGAGGCTGTCGTCGGCATTTCCGAATACGCCGCCAATGAACTCGGCGACATCACTTACGTCGAGCTCCCCGAGGAAGACGACGACTTCATCATCGGCGACAAGCTCGGCGAAGTTGAGTCGGTCAAGGCTTCGAGCGACATCTATTCGCCGATCAGCGGCACCGTGATCCTGGTCAACGACGCCCTCGTCGACGAGCCCGGACTGATCAATGAATCCCCCGAAGACAAGGGCTGGCTCTGCCGCCTCGGCAACATCGACAGCACCGAAGTCAACGACATGATGAACGAAGAAGCTTACTTCAAGTACCTCAAGTCGCTCGAAGGCTGACATCAGGATCAAAATCGGCAATGTTGCGCCGGACTTGTTCCGGCGCGTTTTTTAATTATGGAGGCGGGTTATGCCCTATATCGCCAATACCGAAGCCGACCGGCGGCAGATGCTGCGGGAGATCGGCTGTGAATCGTTTGAGGAGATGTGGAAGCGCTCCGGGGTGACCTTTCCGGAACCCGCGTTCGAGCATCTCGCCGAAGGTTTGTCCGAATACGAAGTCGTGAGCCGCATGCGCAAGCTTGCCGGCAAAAACGCTTCGGGCCTGGTCAACTTCCTCGGAGCAGGTTACTACGACCACCTGATCCCGGCGGCGGTGAGCGAAATCACCGGTCGTTCGGAGTTCTACACCGCCTACACCCCGTATCAGCCGGAGGCTTCGCAGGGGACGCTTCAGGCGATCTACGAATACCAGAGCATGATCTGTCGGTTGACCGCGATGCCGGTCGCCAATGCGTCGCTCTACGACGGCGGCACCGCGCTCTTTGAAGCGATGATGCTCGCGGTCCGCGTGACCGGCAAACGCCGCGCGGTGATCTCCTGCGCGGTTTCGCCGATTTACCGCGAAATGATCCGCTGCTACGCCTCCAACCTCGATGTCGAATTGATCGAAATTCCCGCCGGCGTCGCCGATTCGGCGATGGGCAACTTGCTCGCCGCGGTCGACCACGAAACCGCTTGTGTTCTGGTTCAATACCCCAACGTCTTCGGCACGGTCGAGGACTGGTCGACGCTGGTGTCGGCGGTCCACGAGCGCGGCGCATTGGCGGTGGCTTCCACTTATCCGGTAGCGCTCGCGCTGCTGACGCCGCCCGGCGAAATGGGCTTCGACATCGTCACCGGCGAAGGGCAGAGCCTCGGGATTCCGCTTTCATTCGGCGGTCCCTACCTCGGCTTCATGGCGGTCACGGAGAAGTACCTCCGCAAGATGCCCGGCCGGGTGGTCGGGCGCACCAAAGACGCCGCGGGGCGCGAGGGCTTCGTCCTGACGCTCCAGACCCGCGAACAGCACATCCGCCGCGAAGGCGCGATGTCGAATATCTGCTCCAACGAGAATTTGTGCGCCCTTTCGGCGCTGGTTTACCTCTGCTGCGTCGGCAAACAGGGCTTCGTCGAGGTCGCTTCGACTTCCGCCGCCAACGCGCTCTTCGCCCGCTCCGAACTCCTTAAAATCCGCGGCGTCGAGCCGGTCGGCGGCGAGGCGTTCTTCAACGAATTCGTGGTCCGGTTGCCGATCGACGCCGCCGAAGCGGTCGGGCGGCTGATCGACAAGGGCTACGCCGCCGGGTTCCCGCTCGGACGCTACTACCCCGAACGCGCCGACCAGCTGCTGGTGGCGGTGACCGAAAAACGGACGCGCGAGGAAATTCGCGGCCTGGCCAATGCATTGGAGGCGGTATTATGGAACTGATTTTCACCAAAGGCAAACCGGGGCGGCGCGGTTCTTCGCTTCCGAAGTGCGGCGTTCCCGCGAACGACCAGATTCCGGCCCATCTGCGCCGGAAGAAGGCGGCGGAGCTCCCCGAGCTCTCCGAGCTCGAAGTGATCCGTCACTTCACCAATCTCAGCCGCAAAAATATGGGCGTCGACACCCATTTTTACCCGCTCGGCTCCTGTACGATGAAGTACAATCCCAAGTTTCACGAACGGATTGTTTCACTCCCCGGCTTCGCCGAGCTCCATCCTCTGCTCCCCCAGCTCCGCCACGGCGGCCAGCTGACCCAGGGGGCGCTGGCGGTGATCTACGAAACGCAGTCGATTCTCTCCGAGCTGATGGGCTTCGCCGAATGCACGATGCAGCCGATGGCCGGAGCTCACGGCGAGCTGACCGGCGTG
>JAVBUI010000245.1:0-8070 GCA_031555495.1 Victivallaceae bacterium
GCAACGGCCAAGCCGAAGCTGTGGGCGACGAATTCCCCGCGCCCGGCCCGGCGAAGCACCGGGCCGCCGGTTCGCAATTCCTGATCCACCGCGATTTCCCGGACGGCCGGAAGTTGACGGAGTTTGACCTTGCCGAGGGAAAGCTGACTGTTTCGGACAGCAAAACGATCCGTTTCACCTATCTTTCCGCCGGATTGCACCTCTGCGCCATCGCCGCGCTGCCGGACGGCACACTCCGCGGCGGCGCGATGCATCCGATGCGTTACTTCATCTTTGATATTGCTCAAAACCGCGTCACAGGGTCCGGCGACGCCGTTTATCAATGGAACGTCGCGGAGCCGGAGGGCGAAACACTGTGGATCGGCGGCTACGGCCACGGCGCGCTGCTGGCCTGGGATACCGCCAAACCCTACACGCCGCCGCTTCGAAAGGCCCGGCTGGACGCCAATCCGGTCCATTTCGGCCTCGGCGGCACCACCGTTCACCGCCCAAGCTCCATCGCGCATCTTCCCGGCGGCCGCTACGCGGTCATGGCCGGCACGCCCGGTTATCACCTGACCGGCGGCGGCCTCATCGTGCTCGACCGGACGAATTCGAAATTGACCTCGCTGCCACGCGGCACCTTCGGCGATTTTTCGGTCCAGTCGCTGCAGGCGCTTTCGCCGACCACGGTTCTTTGCGGAGGAACGGTCAATCCCGGCACCAGCGGACGCCCCGCCGCCGGGACGCCGCCATTGTGGGTCGTAGACGTCGAAGAGCAGCGCGTCCTCCGCCAGGCCGCGCCTTTGCCGTTGAAGCGTCACTACTTCGAATTCCTGCAGCGCGCGGACGGCCTGGTCCTCGCCGCGGCGGACGACAATCTGCTTTGCCTCATCGACCCGGCCGACCTCCGGGTGACCGCTCAAAAGCCGCTCGGCGAATTTACGCCGTTCGCCTGGCACCAGGGCCCCCGCATTCTCCTCGCCGCCCCGGACGGACGGATCTTCTGCCTCACCCGCAACACGGTACTCGAGGTGCTGCCCGACCTGACATTGCGGCCGGTGGCGCATTCGAAGCGGCCGATCACCGCCGGGGGCGCCATTGCCGGCGGCCGGATCTGGTTCGGCTCCACTTCACGACTGCTGAGCTGTCCGCTGCCTCCGGCGGTCACCCCATTTTGAGCAGCGCCTCGCGCCCGGTCATGCCGGGCGCGGCGCCGAGCGCGGCGGCGGCGGTCGAGACTTTGACGACTTTGGCCGCGAGCATGTCGTCGAAGGAGGAGACGCCGGTCACGATCGCCAAGGCGTGATTCAATTTTTCGGCGGTTTCCAAATTGAGGTAGCCGCAGCCGAGGATGCCCCTTTCCCCCTGGATCACCAGGAGCGATGCCTGCCGCAGCGCGATTTTGTCGGCGCGGAAATCGACGCCTTCAATGTTGATGGTGCTCATGGAATCCGCCTTTCCTGCTTTGCTGATTCGTCACAATATTTTTCAATTTTCTACGTTTTCCTTGACAGGACGGTTGACAACGGAGAAATAATAGCACCGCGTCTGCCGAAAACAAATCAAAAAATGCCGAAAACGGCATAGCGGCTGGTTTTATGATAAAAAAAAATATTTTTTGCGTTTTTTTGAATTGTATTTTTCAACAATCACACTATATTAAATGACCAATTTTTAGATAAGTCGCATATAATACATGAAAAAAGCGGAATCCGTGTCAAGAATGAAGCGGAATCCGAATAAAAAATCAGAAGAAAGACAGTGGCAAAAATGAAAAAGTTTTTTATTTCAACTTTGATTGCGATGGCGGCGTTCTCGCTTTTTGCGGCGACCCAGTACGACATCGAAACGGACGGCGTCAAAGTCAACGAAAACATGTCGTTGATGATTCACGTCACCGACAACTCCCTCTTCAAAAACTACGACACCTTCGGCGTTACAATCAAGAACCCGGATGGGACCATTACCACGCAGACCTTCAGCACCGCAGACGCCTCCGGCAAGAAATTCGACGTCGGCAACGTCGTCGCGGGCTCCGAAGTCACGTTCTTCACCGGCAAAGGCGGCACCGTCTACGAATATGTCTCGTTGACTGAGAAAAACCCGGCCCTGACCTACCTCGTGGTCAACGCCGGCTCCGGCAGCGTCACCTTCAAGATTCAGATTGCCGGCGGCGAGTACACCGGCCAACCGGCCGGCCCCGCCGGCCAGCCGCTCCCCGGAGTCTTCGCCGCGCTGCTGCTCGGCGGCGGCGCCGCCGGGACCGCGATCTTCAAACGGAGGCGCAAAGCCGCCGCGGCGCAACAGCAGTAAAAAAAACAGTGCCAAGCACAAAAAAAGATTTTTTTCAGTTTTTCAGTATTCAGGGTTGTTTTTTTCGACAAAGTGCGCTATAATTAACAACAGAAAATAAAACCGGCAACTGTATTTTTCGGAAAATCCATATATTTGGGCAATATGCAAAGCCCCGAGCAAATTTAACGAAAAACGGTAAAAAAATGAAAAAAATCTTTATTGCAACAATTCTCGCGATGGCTGCGTTCTCGCTCTTTGCGGCGGCCCAGTATGACATCGAGTCCAGCGGCATCAAGATCAATGAAGATATGTCGATGGTGATTCACGTCACCGACAACTCCTTCTTCAAGACCTACGATACGTTCGCGGTCACGATCAAGGCCGCGGACGGTACCATCACCACCAAGACCTTCAACACAGCCGACGCGTCGGGCAAACACTTCGACCTCGGCGACGTCGACGCCGGCTCCGTAGTCACCTTCGCCGCCGGGCAGAGTAATTCCACCTACGAACAGCTTTCGCTGGCCCCGAAAAATGCTTCGCTGACCTATCTTGTGGTCGACAACAACGGCAAAACGACCACATTCAAGATTCAGATCCAGGGCGGCGAGTCCAGCAAGCCGATCGGGCCCGCCGGCCAGCCGCTTCCCGGAGTATTCGCCGCGCTGCTGCTCGGCGGCGGCGCCGCCGGAGCCGCGGTCTTCAAGCGCAGACGCAAAGCCGCTGCGGCAAAACAAGAGTAAAGGATTCCGTAGAAATACGGCTTAAGTAAACAATGCGGCAGAGTATTTCTGCCGCTTGTTGTTTTTTTAATCCCGGAGATGGGAAGGAAAACCCCGATACGATATTCGAGATTGTATCGCACCTTCTTCACGTTTCCGCCGGTTGAGCCCGGCTTTCGCCCAAAGGCAATTTCATGGCATCGTCATCTTACCCAAAAAAATCGAAGTCAAACCGTCGGCTCAAATACATCCTCTTCGGCTTCGCCGCAGTAATCGCATTGGCCGTCATCGCCGTCTTCTCCATCCACTCCATCAAAGACGCCCGCCGGATCGCCCAGTGCCGCCGCGCCATCGCCGCCGCCGACCGGGGGGACCTGGAAAACGCCGAGAAACTGCTCCTCGAATGCTTCCGCAAAGATCCGAACAATGAAACGGTCATCCTGAAGCTCGCCGAGGTGAACGAAAAGACCAAACGCTACCGGAACGCCGCCGCCTATTACCGCGCGTTGTCGGCGCTCAACCCTTTCGTCCCGGCCTACACTGAAGGCCGTCTCCGGACACTTGACGCCGGGCGGCTCTACAGCGAACTTGTCTCCGACATTCAAACGATGAGCGCCGAAAAACGCGAGCCGTACACCGAATACCTGATTCACGCCAAACTGGTCCAGGGCGACGCCAAACAAGCGCGTCAGCTCCTCGATTCTCTCCCCGAAAGCCGGAAACAATCCGAGCGGATGCGCTTCGACGCCTTCATCCTCGACTCCAGCAATCCGGCAAGCAAACTCAATCCCGCCCAAATCAATGCCGAACTTGCGAAATTCAGCCGCAACGCGGATGAAAGTGTCGCGTTCAGCGCGCTTCTCGTACTCTTTTTTCGCAACATCGAGGCCGGAAATACGGCGGAGGCCGAGCGCCTGCTGAAACGCGCTGTCGAAATCAATCCGGAATGCGCGCTCTATCTCCTTGGCGATTTTTACTTTGCCGGCAATCGCCTGGCGGAAGCGAGCGCCGCCTACAGCAAGGCGATGCAGCGGAATCTGCCCGTCTCCTCGTCGATCCACTACGCCGAAACACTGTTCGCCGAAAAGAAGTCCGGAGAACTCAAATCGCTCGCCCAGGCTTTCCGGCGAGGCAACAAGGAATTCCTCCGAATCGGCAACTACCTCGACGCGATGGTCGACTACCTTGCGGACGACTATCGCGCCGCCGCCGCCAAGCTCCTTGCGACCGAACAAAGCTTCCGTTCCCCGACCGCCCTGACGCTGATGCTGGACACCGGCGTAAAAACCGACAATGTGGAATTGACCGTCATGGCCCTGCGTGAAATCCGCGCCCAGGAACGGTTCAAGGCTCGGTTGCCGGAGATCACCGAAGGGATTATGCCGATGCTCGCCCGCCTTTACATCGCCCGGCGGATCACCGAAGCGGCGCCGCTCGCCGAAATGCTCCACTCCCCGCGCAAGCCGGATGTGTTGACGACCCGGATCCTGCTGCTGGACAAAAGCCGTTCCGGCTTGATTTCCGTCGGCGAAATCTCCGCGGCGCTGAAAAATTTCCCGGACGACCCGGTAATTTTGAGCATCGCCGCGCGCCGCGCGCTGCAAACGAAGGATTTTGCCGAAATGCTCGCGCTGACCCGTCGCGGTCAGGCGGCCGGCGACAACGATCTCGACAGCCGTTTCCGGGAAATCACCGCGCTCGAGGGCCTCGGCAGATTGGACGAAGCAGAGCGGCTCTTCGCCTCGCTCGCCGCCGCCGATCCCGGCAATGTCCTGCTCTTCAAGCGCCGTTTGACCTTTGCCGTCCGCCGCAACCGCCTCGCATTGCTTGCCGCGCTGCGGCAGGAAGCAACCGCTTCCAAAAAAGAAGCCATCCGGAATCTTGCGGTCCTGCCGCAAGCCGAACTGTTGTTCCGCGCCGGCAAAACCGCCGAAGGCGTCGCGCAGCTGACCGCCCGGCCGTTGACGGAATTGCTCGACGCCGATGACATCGAGGACCGTGGCCTGCTCTATTTCGCCGCGCTCCGCCTCGGCAAAGCCGATGCGGTCAAGCCCGCGATCGCCATTTATGAAAAGCTCAAAAACGTCCTGCCGGACCCCTCAATGGTTCAGCTGAATTTATCCGAGCTCTATGCCGTCTCCGGGCGGGATGCCGAAGCACTCTCCGAAGCGCAGGCGGTCTGGACACGAAACCACACGCTGCCGCCTGCCATGGAGTGTTACGCGATGCGCCTGGTCGAAGCCGGCCGGTACGCCGAAGCGCTGCCGGTCCTCCGCGACATCCGCCGCGGCAACGACACGCCCCGCACCATCGAGGCCCGCAAAACGGCGTTGGAAAAATTGATCGCCTCAAGCTTTGCCGCCGACCAACTCGACCGTTGCGGCCAATACTGCGCCGAACTCCTCGACAACAACCCGGACAACCCGTCCGCGCTCGAGTTCCGAAAAAAAATCGCAGCGGCAAAACAATCAGGAAATCGGCAATGATCGGCAAACTCCGCACATTCTTTTCACAGGCTCCACACGCCAATTTGTCCATCGCCGGCACCCTCCTGGCCAGTTGCGTCATCGGCACGATCCAGGCGGTCAGGGTCAATTCCGGCGAGTGGGATTCGCCGGTCGCGCTGATCCTGCTTGCGTTCGTGTCGACCGCGGCGGTGTTTCCGTCCCTCGAGGCGCCGATCTACGGTAGATTTCCATCCGGCTGGGTTCTGCTGGCGGCGGCGGCGGTGCTGCTTTTCAGCAGTTTTTACTACGACTCCACGGTCGGGGCAAGCTGTGCGTTGCTGCTCAACATGGCCGCCGTCATCGCTTTCGCGGGGAGTCTCAAGTACGTCGTCAAGTGCCTTTTTCCGCTGACGGCAAGCTTGCTTCTGCTGCCGTTCCAGGAGAACTGGACGTTGTTTTTCAGTTATCCGCTGCGGCTGATTTCGACGCTGCTTTCGGTCTCGTTTTTCGAGCTTTTCGGCGTACAGATCACCGCGGAATTGACGACCATCCGGCTCGGCCAGGCCGAAATCGCGATCACCGACGCCTGCAGCGGCGTTTCGCAGCTCGGCGTGCTGCTGTTTTTCGCCTACCTCCTCAGCCGGACGCTCCGCTGCGGCGCGGGGGCCAAGGCGCTCTGGGTGTCGTTCATTCTGCCGATCGTCATTTTCGCCAACACCGTACGCCTGGCGCTGACCATCGGGTTGTATCTGGTCATCGGGGAAAAAGCCTTCGACAACGCGATCCATATTTCGCTCGGCTACTTCTTCGTCGCGTTTTCACTGCTGCTGCTCTGGTGGAGCCGGAAACTGATCCCGCCGCCGGAAACGGAGGAGGAACAACCATGAAAAAGAATTTCAGTTACGCGCTGATCGCGCTGGGCTTCATCCCCTTCCTGATCAAACTCCCCTACATGGTCAACGCCTGGTTTTCCTCGCGGCTCGACCAGTTCGACGCCTGCTTCATCATCCTCTTTTTGTTCACCGCCGCCGCGGCTCTCGCCAAAGCACCGGCGGACGAGCACCGCTATCCGGTCCTTTTCGGCGCCGTCCTGACCGTCGGCGGCGCGATTTTCGCCGCCGGCTTCCTCAAGGAAATCAATGCGCTCTCGATTGTCGGCAGCATTGTCTTCGCCTGGGCGATGTTCGGCCTGGTCCGCGGCTGGAGCGGAGCCTGGCACCTGATGCCCGCCTTCGGAATCCTGATGCTTTCCTGCAGCAGCAGCACTTATCTCTTTGCCACGCTGACCGGACTCGACGGGCTCCACGCCAAAATCTTCACCGCGATACTGCTGCTCTGCTGGCAGGCGTCCAATATCATCCGCCAACGGGTCCCGGTCATCGAAAGCGTCTTTTTCGCGGCGGCGGCTTTGATGCTGTTTTGCCTCTATCTCTTCGGCGGCGCCCGTTACGAGACCTTCTCCCGGTGCCTCCCTGACGTTTCGCTTCTCCGCAGCGGCGAATTCCTCGGCAGGGTGGAGACGCCGTCGGACGACGATTTCCGCTTTTTCGGGACCAGTCGGATCGAGCGCCGGATGTACGCGGGCGACGGCGAACGCATGGTGCAAATGCTGGCGGTCTGCGAGTTCGACGACGTCCACAACATCCACCCGGCCGGACACTGCATGAGAACCCGCGGCTACAGTGTGCTGTCCGAAAGGCTCCATCAAACGCAGCTCAATAACGGCAAGGTCCAGGTCACCGAGCTCATCACCCAGAGCGGCGGCGAAACCGCATTGTTCTGGGTCTGGTACAGCACCCCGAACTATTCGTCGGGAAGTTTTCTCTTTTTCCGCGCCCACTACCGGGCCGATCAGCAATGGCACACCTATCAGATCGCCACCTCGATCAACAGTCCCGGCGACGTGGAAGAGGGGCGCCAGACATTCATCGCCTTCCTCAACGCCCTGAACTCAGGTAAAACCGAATGCAAGCACAGGAGCCAGCACCCATGAGTCTCCGTAATTTCCTGATTGCCGCGCTCTGCTGCGCGTCACTGCCCCTGATGGCCGCCGCAGTAACGTTCGAGGTGAAGCCGGACCGTCCCGACGCGCATTACCGCTGCGGCGAAAAAGCGGCCTTCATCATCACCGCCAAAGAAAACGGCGAAATCGTCTCCTCGGGCAGAGTGTCTTACTCGATCAAACGCGGCATGAATATCCTGAGTGAAGGCGAAGTCGAACTCGCCGAAGGCTCCGCCACCGTCAGCGCCACCTTGGATACGCCCGGCTTCCTGCTTTGCACGGCGGGCCCGCCCAAAACGCTCAGCTACGGCGGCGCGGCATTCGAGCCCGAAAAGATCAAGCCGACCATCGAAAACGAGGCCGCCGACTTCGACACGTTCTGGGCCGAAGGGAAAAAACTTCAGGATTCACTGCCTCCGGTCACGGTCGAAAAACTCGATTCCTACAGCACCGCCGACTACACCTCGAGCCTCCTCACCATTCCGACCGTCGACGGCAAGCAGATCTACGCCTTTTACTGCGAACCCAATACCCGGGCGCCCCATCCCTTGCTGATCAGCGTCCACGGCGCGGGCCCCGGCTTCAACGTCCCCGAAACCCGGATGGCCAAAGAAAACGTGGC
>JAVBUI010000118.1:0-4652 GCA_031555495.1 Victivallaceae bacterium
CATTGCAGCCGTCTCCGGTCATGCCGATTGCTACGATTCTGCCGAGATACATGATGTGTGCCTTTCTATGTGATGTGTCGGTCGGGCCGGGCGGCCTTGCGTACGTTGATTTTGCACGGACGCGGCGCGCGCGTAGTATAATTTACACGCGTTCTAACAGGATTGCAACAATTTTTTTTGGCTTTTCGGCGTTGTGCGTGTATATTATTCAAAAGAGGGAGGATATTATTTATGGCAAACGAAGATAAAAATTTCAATAACCTGACCCCCCGCGCGCGTCAGGTCCTGGTGCTGGCGGGCAAAGAGGCGCTTCGCTTCAACCACGCAACAGTCGGCACCGAGCATCTCTTGCTGGCGCTGATCGGCCTCGGCGAAGGGGTCGCGGTCGACGCGCTGAAAGCGCTCGGCCTTCAGCTCGAACAACTTCGCTTCGAGGTCGAAAAGCTCTGCGGGAGCCACGGCGGCGCCCAGACCGCGGGTTCGCTCCCGATGACGACGCACCTCAAGCGCGTCTTGATGTTCGCCGCCACCGAGGCGCAGGGGATGAACTACAACTTCATCGGCACCGAGCATCTCTTGCTCGGCTTGCTCCGCGAAACCGAGGGCAAGGCGGCGCATGTATTGGCCGCGCTCAAAGTCGATCCCGAAAAAATCCGCCGCGAAGTCATCAAGGCGCTCGACCCGGATTACCTGCCCGAAGGCGAGGAGCCGTCCGACTTCCAGGGCGGCGGTCCGGGCTCCGGCGGCGGCCAGGTGACGCCGGACGCGGAGAATTTGTCCGCGTTGAGCGCTTTCGGCCGCAATTTGACCGACCTTGCGGCGCAGGGCAAGCTCGACCCGGTGATCGGCCGCCAGGAGGAGATCGAGCGCGTGATCCAGATCCTCTGCCGCCGCACCAAGAACAATCCGGTGCTGATCGGCGAAGCCGGCGTCGGCAAAACCGCGATTCTCGAGGGCCTTGCCCAGGCGATCACCGCCAAGCAGGTTCCGGAGATCCTCGCCGACAAAAAGGTTTTCGCGCTCGACCTGCCGTTGATGGTGGCGGGCACCAAGTACCGCGGCCAGTTCGAGGAGCGGATCAAGGCGGTGATCGACGAAGTCCGCATTTCGGGGAAAGTGATTCTCTTCATCGATGAGCTTCACTCGATCGTGGGCGCGGGCGGGGCCGAGGGGGCGATGGACGCCGCCAACATCATCAAACCGGCGCTGTCGCGCGGCGAACTCCAGTGCGTCGGCGCAACCACGCTCGACGAATACCGCAAGGGGATCGAGAAGGACGCCGCGCTCGAACGCCGGTTCCAGCCGATCATCGTCAATCCGCCGAGCGTCGAGGATTCGATCAAGATCCTCGAAGGGCTCAAGGAAACCTACGAAAAGCACCACAACATCGTCTACGCGCCCGGCGCGCTGGAGGCGGCGGTGCGCCTTTCGGACCGTTACGTCTCGGGGCGTTTTCTCCCCGACAAGGCGATCGACATCATGGACGAAGCGGGCGCGCGCGCCCGGCTCCAGGCGGTTTCGACCGGCCCGGACGTGACTGAAATCAACCTCGCCATCGAGAGCGCCCGCGCCGACAAGGAAGCGGCGATCGCCAATCAGGAATTCGAGGAGGCCGCCCGGTTCCGCGACCGCGAACGGAGTTTGAAGCAGCAGCTCGAGGAGCTCCAGCTCCAATGGCGTGAAGCGTGCTCCAAAAACCAGCCGGTCGTCACCCGCCAGGAGATGGCGCAGGTGGTCTCCAAGTTCACCGGCGTTCCGCTCCAGCAGCTCGAGGAGGGTGAAAGCCGCCGGCTGCTGCGCATGGAAGCCGAGCTTGCCAAAACCGTGGTCGGCCAGAAGGAGGCGATTTCGGTCATCTCCCGCGCATTGCGCCGTTCCCGCGCCGATTTGAAGAATCCGGCGCGCCCGATCGGATCGTTCCTGTTTTTGGGCCCGACCGGAGTCGGCAAGACCTTGCTGGCCAAGGCGCTTTCTGAATTCATGTTCGGCGATTCCGATTCGCTGATCCAGGTCGACATGTCCGAATACATGGAGAAATTCAACGTTTCGCGCCTGATCGGTTCGCCTCCCGGCTACGTCGGCCACGGCGAAGGGGGCGAGCTCACCGAGCGCGTCCGCCGCCATCCCTATTCGGTGGTGCTTTTCGACGAAATCGAAAAAGCGCACCCGGATGTGATGCATATTTTGCTCCAGATCCTCGAAGAGGGCCGGATCACCGATTCCCTGGGCCGCCGGGTCGACTTCCGCAACACGGTCATCATCATGACCAGCAACGTCGGAGCCGAGGCTCTGGTCAAAGGCACCAAGTCGCTCGGATTCGGCGGCTCCGCAGGCGTCGAATCCGATAAAACCCGCGACCGGCTGCTCGAAACCGCCCGGAAGTTCTTCAAACCGGAATTCGTCAACCGGGTCGACGAGATGGTGGTCTTCCACCGGTTGACCCGCGAAGAGCTCTTCTCGATCGTCGACCTCGAAGTCGGCAAAGTCGCCGGCCGTTTGAACGAACGCGGCCTCGGTCTCGAATTCGACGACGAAGTCAGGAACTTCCTGATCGACAAGGGCTTCGAGCCGGAATACGGCGCGCGCCCGCTCCGCCGCGCGGTGGAGCGATATTTGGAAGACCCGCTCGCCGAAGAGCTGCTGAAGGGCCTTCCCGAAGGAACCGCCGCCTTCCGCGCGGTGGTTGACAACCAGAAACTCCTGCTTTTTCCGGAAACGAAAAAGCCTAAAACGAACAAAAGGAAAAAATCGTCATGATTCACGTGATCGCCCGCATCTCGGTCAAACCCGGCAAAATGGAAGAGTTCCTCAGGTTGTTCAAAGCGAACGTCCCGGCGGTCCTCGCCGAAGAAGGCTGCATCCGTTATGAGCCGTGTTGCGACGTCAACACCGGCTTCGAACAGGGCCCGGATGAAAATAAGATGACCGTGGTGGAGAGTTGGGAAAGTCTGGCCCATCTCAAGGCCCACCTCGCAACGCCGCACATGGTCGCCTTCGGCAAAGCCGCGGCGAGCCTGCGTGACGGCACGGCGCTGACCGTGGTGGAGCCCGCGTAATTTCGATGGCTTTGATTCTCGGTATCGAAAGCAGCTGCGATGAAACCGCCGCGGCGGTGGTGCGCGACGGCTACGAGGTGTTGTCCAATGCGGTCGCCTCGCAGATCGCCAAACACGCCCTCCACGGCGGCGTGGTGCCCGAGCTCGCGGCGCGCGAACACCTGACCGCCCTCAAGCCGGTGCTCGACGAAGCATTGGCCGGGGCCGGGGTGCGGCTTGCCGACCTCGACGGCATCGCCGTGACTCAGGGACCGGGCTTGATCCCGGCTCTGCTGGTCGGGCTCAATTTCGCCAAGGGGCTCGCCTCGGCGGCGCACAAACCGCTGATCGCGGTCAACCATTTCATCGCTCATATTTACGCCGCCTTTCTCGACTCCGGGCACGGAGTGCTGGAGGACAAGGCGAATTACCCCTTGCTCGCGCTGGTGGTTTCGGGCGGGCACTCCTCGCTTCTGCTGATCGGCCCCGACGGCGAAGCGCGGCAGCTCGGGTGTACCATCGACGACGCGGCGGGCGAAGCGCTCGACAAGGCGGCCAAGCTCCTCGGCCTCGGCTACCCCGGCGGCCCGGTGATGCAGAAAACCGCCGGGGGCGGCGATTCCACCCGTTTCGACTTCCCGCGTCCGTTGACCGGCGCGGCGGGGAAGCCGCTGGCGCCCGAAAACCTCTACAACTTCAGCTTCAGCGGGATCAAAACTTCGCTGTTGTACCACGTCCGGCGAGAGAGCGTCAATGGGATTTTTCCGCCGGAGCTGCTGCCCGACACCGCGGCCTCCTTCCAGGAAGCGGTGGTCGATGTTTTAGTTCGCAAGACATTAAGTGCGGCGCGCGACTTCAATGTTCGCGGCATCGTCGTCTCGGGCGGTGTCGCCTGCAATTCGGTCCTGCGCGAGCGTTTCGAGAAATTAACGCCGCCGGGCGTCAAATTGCACCTGGCGCAGCGCAAATATTGCACCGACAACGCCGCGATGGTGGCCGGGTGCGCCTATCACAGTTTCAAACGCGGCGAATTCGCCGGGCTCGGGATCGACTCCTTTGCCCGGCTGCCGGTGATTACCAGAGTGCCTTTCATATGA
This sequence comes from Victivallaceae bacterium, assembly GCA_031555495.1. Taxonomy (GTDB): domain Bacteria; phylum Verrucomicrobiota; class Lentisphaeria; order Victivallales; family Victivallaceae; genus JAVBUI01. Next base: position 4,133 of record JAVBUI010000118.1, read on the forward strand.
AATACAAGTACATTTTTTTCGACCTCGACGGGACGCTGATCGATTCGCGGCTCGACCTCGCGGCGGCGGTGAACCGGATGCGCGAAAGCTTCGGCCTCGCGCCGCTCGCGCCGGATACGGTAGTGACCTTCGTCGGCAACGGCGCCGCAGAGCTGGCCCGACGTTCGCTCCAGGACGCCGCTGTCGACCTTGAAGAAGCGGTGCGCCGGATGGCCGCCTTTTACCGTGAACACCTCGACGACGAAACCACGGTTTACCCCGGCGTCCTTGAGGGGCTCGACCTCCTCCGCGCGAGGGGGGCGAAGCTGGCGCTCCTGACCAACAAGCCCGAACCGGCGGCAAAGCCATTAATGGCGAAGCTCCGGCTCGCCGAGCGGCTCGACCTGATCTTCGGCGCAACTCCGGAGCGCCCCCTGAAGCCGGAGCCGGGCGGCTGTCTCGAATGGATTGCGCGCTTCGGCGCTGCGCCCGAAGCGGCGCTGATGGTGGTCGACCATTACACCGACCTTGTATGCGCCCG
>JAVBUI010000330.1:0-7484 GCA_031555495.1 Victivallaceae bacterium
GGGGCCGCTGTTGGTGCCGGGATGGTAAGTCCCGCCGCCCCGGACACGTGCCCGGCCGCAGGCGGCGTCTTCGTTGGTCAGGATCTTGCCGGCTTTGCTGGTCAGGAAATATTGATATCCATTTTTCTTGGTGCCGAAATAGGTCCGGACGGCGCCGTCGAATTCGATGTAGGCTTCATGCGTAACCTGGGTGGGGACGTTGTCGGGGACGAGGTCGCGCCGGGTCTTTTTCTTGGGGTCCGGTTCGTTTTCCGGCTCCATTACATAAGGACAGTTCGGGGTGGTGTTGAGCCAGACTTCCTGGAGCCAGCCCGCGCCGCCGATCGGGTCGGCGGAGTATTTGTAGGAGTCGGTGAAGAGAACGCCGGGATCGAGGGTTTCGACGCCGGGGAACGCGGGATTGTAAATTTTGCGGAGATAGTCGGGGCTTTCCAGTTTCAGCAGCGCGTCGCGGTATTTCTCGGTGCCCTCCGGCGGATCGTCGAGTGTGGAGGTTTCCGAGAGCCAGATCAAAAAACGCTTGAGGTCGTCCGGCCCGTTGGTCATCATCGAAAGCAAATAGGGCAGCGAGCTCGGAATGATCGTTGCTTCGCGGAAGACCGGGAGGATGATTTCGCTGTTGATCGGAGCATCCAGGTCGTTGCGGCCGGAATTGAAATAGCCGAGCGGTTTGGCGACCACGCCGTAAATGGTGCCGTCGCCGGACGAGGAATGCCCGACCGTGGTCGTGCGGGTGACGCCGCGGTGGCTGCCGAGGGTGCGGTCCTGTGCGCCTCTGCGCCCTTCCAGCAGCCGGGTCGCATTGACCGGATCGTGGGCGGCGGTGCGGTTGAGCCTCGGCACCGAAACGGCATTGTCGACCGCCGTGTAAGCGCCTTCATAAAGCAGTCCCCGTTTGATGTCGTTCCGGAGCCAGTAGCCGCGCTGCCAGTAGCTCTGGGTTTCGCCATAGGACTCCGCGTTGTACGAATCCGGGAACCAGCGGCTGTCGTAGAGCGCCCAGGTGACGTCGGGGAGCTTGGAGTCGTCCAGGCGCTCAGCCGGTTCCTGCCAGCCGCCCGCGTAGGTTTTGCGGGCGAGATCGAGCGTAGAGGCGTCCGAACCGGCGTAGGAGACGCCGAGCGTCATAAGCTCGCTCTCTTCGACGAAGGGCGCGGCGTGATAGTCGGCGCGCCACCATTTGCCGGTGGGGTCGGTGCCCTGCTTCGCGAGCTTGAGGAGCTGCCAGTAGCAATAGGCGTCGAGCTCGATCGCCCGGTAAAGTCCCGGATCGCTCAGCAACAGGCGCATCACGCCGATGTTTTCGCTCCACACCTCCGGCATTTCCGAATTGCGGCTGTTGACCCGGACCGCGGCTCCCTGCATCGCAATTTCGGTGATCAGCGCGGTATAGGGCTCGTGCCAGTCGTAGCCCTGGATCGGACGAAAGCGGTCGTCGTGGATCGGCAGCGTGCGGTTTGCGTAATATTCGAACATGGTGTTGTTGGCCGGCATGCCGTTCTGTTTGGCGGTCTGCTGGGCGGCGAGGCAGCCGAGCAGCGGGACGATGAAGCAGATCCGGGACTGGGCCTCGCTCAAAGACATCACGCGCGAAATGCGGCGGTAGTGGGCGTAACGGAGCCGCTCGGTATTGTTTTTCGGTTGCAAATACGCGTCGCTCAGGGAGAAAGGCGTTTCAAATCCGCCGTCGTCGATCAGGATGGAGGCTTTGACCAGGTTGATCTGGCCGATCATGTTGAGCCCGGTGACCTGCCAGTTCGCGCCGGCCATGGCGGCGGCCTGCTGGGCGGTTTCGAGTTTGATTTTCGCGCGGATGGTGTTGTGGAAATCAAAGAGCATGATCGCGGCGAGAATCAGGATGAAAAGCACGACGACCGCGATCAGCAGCACTTGTCCGGATTGGGCGTGTTTTCTTTTCATTGAAAAATCCTTGATCAGTCTTCGTCGAGAAGACGTTTGGCGTAGTTGTACATTCTGACTTCGCCAATCCGCGCCGGAGCTCCGGATTTGCTGGTGCAGGCGGAGCAGAGGTTCATCACGCGTTCGAGGGCGGGGATGAGCATTGAGGGGTTGTCGAGCCAAGTGGAGAAGTAGGTCGTTTCGGTGAAAGGAGAAAAGTCGAATCTCAGATGGGGGCGGGCGCCGAAATCGCCCTGCCAGTATTCGTAGTTGACGCCGCTGCCTTCGCCCATGCGCATGTACCGTTCGGCCTGGTTTCGCAACTGGCTGACCGACTGGTTGGTCAGCGGCATTTTGTATGACGTGGAGATGTCCTTGCCGGAGGCGCTCATCGCCGCGACCCGGGCCGCCTTGCGGGTGATTTCGGCGGCGTAGCCGAGCGAAAGCCCCTTTGCTCCGTAAAAAGAGGAGTAGTCAAGCGCCATCTGCCGCCCGACCCAGATGAAAATCTGCAGCATGGAGAACAACACGAAAAGCAGGAAAAGGACTCCGAAAAGCCCTTCGAGCATCGCAGATCCCCGCTGACGGGAGCGTTTTTTACGACTTGTTTTCATATCACAACATCCCGCCAGTCAATATAATATCGCGGTGTTGAAAATGCAAATGATTTTTGACGGTTTTAGGTAAGCGGTTTGGCGTTGCGCAGAATTTCGAGCTTGAGGTACTCAAAGCCCTCTTCCGGATCGAAGGCTCCGACGATTTCGCCGAAGCGGAAAATCACCACTTTTCCCTTCGCTCCGGCCAAGCCGAGGTCGGCGTCGCGGGCTTCACCGGGACCGTTGACCGCGCATCCCATCACCGCGATTTTGCGGAGGTTGATGACGTGGCCCGAGCTTTTGATTTCGCTGACCAGCGTCTCCACCCGGTTGGCGAGGTCGATGAGATCGATTTCGGTTCGGCCGCAGGTCGGGCAGGAGACGATTTCGGGGGAGGCGTCGGCGAGGCAGCAGCTTTCGAGGATGCGCCGTGCGGTGATTACTTCCTCGATCGGATTGGCGGTCAGGCTCACGCGGATGGTGTCGCCGATGCCGTCGAGCAGCAGCGCGCCGATGCCGACCGAGGACTTGACGATGCCGCGCCCGGGCGTGCCGGCCTCGGTGATGCCGAGGTGCTGCGGATAATCCGAACGTTCGGCGAAAAGGCGGCAGGCGGCGACGGTCAGGGGAACATTGGAAGCCTTGAGCGAAACTTTGATCGCGTCGAAATCGTATTTCTCCAGCAGCCGGCATTGTTCGAGGGCGCTTCGCGCCAATACTTCGGCCTGAAGTTTTTCGGGCGCGACGCCCTCGGCTTCGAGCCGTTTGATGAATTCGGGGCGGACACTGCCGAAGTTGGCGCCGACCCGGATTACCGCGTGGTGTTTGCGGGCGCTCAAGGCGACTTCGCGGAGCTTGGCCGGGTCGGAGATGTTGCCGGGATTGAGCCGAAGCGCCGGGACCCCCGCCTCGAGCGCGGCCAGCGCGAGAGTGTGGTCGAAATGGATGTCGGCAATGACCGGAATCGGGCTTCCCCTGACGATCGCACCCAGCGCGTCGGCGGCCATCGCGTCCGGCACCGCGACCCGGATCAGGTCGCAGCCGAGCCGGGCGAGTTCGCCGATCTGCGAAAGCGTGGCGGGGACGTTCCGGGTGTCGGTGTTGCACATCGACTGGATTGAAACCGGGGCGCCGCCGCCGATTTTGACGGATGCTATCGCGATTTGCCGCGTTTGGGTGCGGCAGATCATTTTTTCTCTCCGGCAACGGCGGGCGTCGAGGCCTTTTTGGGGCTGTCCGGGAGGAGACGGAGAACGTCGAAGTAGGTCACGTAGACCATCAGCGCAATCAGCAGCACGATGAAGACGTTCGACAGCGCTTTGATCACGATGGTCGGCAGCGGCCGGCGGAAGATCGCCTCGATCAGGGCAAAGGTGATGTGTCCGCCGTCGAGCACCGGCAGCGGGAGCAGATTGAAGATCGCCAGCGCGAAGGAGATCATCACCACGAAATAGATGCCGGTGACCAGAGAAACGTTTTTGACCGAGCTGTAGAGGATGTTGCCCATGCCGAGGGGGCCGGACATGTGGCGCGGCTTGAGGGTGCTGGTGCTCTCGGTCAGTCCGAGTTTGTTCGCGCCGTAGACGAGCATACCGCGGAGCGATTTGTAGCTGTTGGTGAGGATGTTCTCGAATTGCTCGAACGGCGTGGGATAGGCGAGGAGCAGCAACTCCACGCCGATCGTGCGCGGCACGATTTCGCGCGGAGTGAAGGCGAGCGTCAGCTCCTTGTCGCCGCGTTTGACGGTGACGTTGAGTTCTTTGGCTCCGTTTTTCTGGAGAAAGGCGATGAAGTCCTTGCGCGAGGAAACCGGAATTCCGTTGAGGGCGACGACCCGGTCCTGCGGTTGGATTCCGACCCGGCTGGCGGGGGAGTCCGGCGAGGCGAAGCCTAAGATTTCCGCGTTTTCGGTGAGGAGGACGCCGGCCTGATAACGTTTGTTCTCCGGGCCGAGGCCGGGAAGGGGGGATGGGATGAGTTCGAAGGTCTTCAGCTCGCCGCCGCGGTCGATGACGAATTTGGAGGGTTTCTTGCCGTCCGACTGTTCGAGCGCCGTTTGAAATTCGAAGAAGCCGGAAACCGGTTTACCGTCGATCGAGATCAGGATGTCGCCTTTTTCAATTCCGGCCCTGGCCGCTTCGCCGCCGGGTGCGGGGCGCAGTTCGATCGGGATGCGGACGGTGAAAAAGGGATAGCCGATCTTTTCCTTGCTGAGCCTGCCGGGCGCGTCCGGATTGTCGATCGGAGTGTAGGCGATCTGGAGTTTTTCTTTGCCGCGTTCGACTTCGAGGGTGATCGTGCCGACTGAGAACATGATGTTTTCGACGAGCTTCATCCAGGTCGAGGAGAATTTTTCGCCGTTGACCTTGACGATCCGGTCGCCGGGGCGGAGGCCGGCTTCGTATTCGGGGCTCTTGGGCGCGACGGTTTCGACCAGGAAGCTCTTCTGAACGGGGGAATCTTGCGGCATGCCGAAGTACCAGACCACGCAGCCGAGGAGCAAGCCGAAAATGATGTTGAAAAACGGCCCCGCAAAAGCGGTGACCGCCCGGTCGAACGGCTTCGCCCGCGGCAATTCGACGCCGTCGGCGCTCTTCGGGGTTGCGTCGGTCGCGTCGACCTGGGGAAGCTCGACGTAGCCGCCCAGGGGAATGCAGCCGATCCGGTAGTCAACACCGTCGATCTTTTTGCCCCAGACCTTTTTGAATCCGATCGAAAACGCGTCGATATGGAGTTTGCGCCAGCGCGCCGCGAGGAAATGGCCCAGTTCATGCGAAAAGATGCAAAGGCCAATGAAGAAAATCACAAAAAGCAGCGCGCCCGCGCTTTCAAGAACCGCCAGAATATTCATCCACATATTAATATCACCCCCGGTGTAAAAAATCAAATCAGGCTTTCGGCGAACGACCGGCTCCAGCGGTCGGCGTCGAAAATCTCCTCGAGCGAATGCTGCGGCGCCGTCTGATGCCGCTCCATCGTTTTGTCAATAATACTCCATATTTCCGGAAATGCAATCCGGCCTTGCAAAAAACTTTCGACCGCGACCTCGTTGGCGGCGTTCATCACCGCCGGCATCGTCCCTCCCGCCGCCATCGCGCGGCGGGCGAAGCCGATCGAAGGAAACCTCCGGTGATCGACCTCGCGGAAATGCAAATGGAGCATATCCGCAAAGTTGAAACGCGGCAGCCCCCCCTCGAACCGGTCCGGGTACGACAGCGCGTACTGGATTGCGAAACGCATGTCCGGCATCGACATCTGGGCGATCAACGCGCCATCGGCGAGGCCGATCATCGAGTGCACCACCGATTCCGGATGGATCAGGACATCGAGCCGGTCGGGCTCGAAGTTGAAGAGGTGGCGCGCCTCGACCAGTTCAAGGGCTTTGTTCATCAGCGAAGCGGAATCTACCGTGACCTTGGGCCCCATCGACCAGGTCGGATGACGCAAGGCGTCGGAAGCGTCGGCGGTTTGGATGGTTTCGTCGGAAGCGTCGCGGAAAGCGCCGCCGGACGCGGTCAGAATCAGTTTCTCCACCTCGGAAGCCGAACGACCCGCGAGGCATTGGAAAATCGCGCTGTGCTCGCTGTCGACCGGAATCAATTCGGAAGCCGGGTGATCATTGCGGACGCGATTGACCAGTTCGCCCGCCATCACCATCACTTCCTTGCTGGCCAATGCGACCCTTTTGCCCGCTTGCAGCGCGGCGAGCACCGGCAGCAGTCCCCCGGTGCCGACGATGGCACAGAGGACGGTATCGACGTCTTCGCGGGTGACGAGGCCGATCATCGCTTCATCTCCCGCGGCGCTTGCAATACCGGGGGGAAGGAGGGAGCGGAGTTTCGCCGAATTGGCGGGATCGGTGGTCACCGCGGTTTTGGCGTTGAGGAGCGTCGCCTGTTCGGCCAGCCGTTCGATCCGGTTGCGTCCGGCGAGGCCGACGACTTCGAAGCGGTCGCGGGCGCGGTCCAGGATCCGGAAGGCGCTTTCGCCGATGGAGCCGGTGGAGCCGAGGACGACGATGCGGCGTTTGTTCATTTCTTCGACTCCACGATCAGGGTTACGGGGCCGTCGTTGACGAGCGAGACCGCCATTTCCGCGCCGAAGCGTCCGGTGCCGACCGGGACGTGGGCTTTGACGGCGGCGATGAATTGCTGATAAAGGGCGTCGGCCAGTTCCGGCGGAGCGGCGGCGGTGAAGGACGGGCGGCGGCCGGCCGAGGCGTCGCCGTAGAGCGTGAATTGTGAAACGATCAGCGCCGCGCCTCCGATGTCGAGCAGCGAGCGGTTCATCTTGCCCGCGTCGTCCTCGAAAATCCGCAAATTGACGCATTTATCGGCGAGGAAGCGCACATCCCGCGCGTCGTCGCCGTGGGTGACGCCGAGGAGAATCAGGAGTCCTGTCCCGATTGAGCCTGCGACTTCGCCGCCGACGGCGACTGAAGCTGATTTTACTCTCTGGATTACAGCCCGCATCGTGCCGTCACCGGATCAATCGCATGAATTCGTTGCGGGTGGCGAGTTCGCGCCGGAAGGAGCCGATCATCGAGCTGGAGGTCATGACGGAATGCTGTTTCTCCACGCCGCGCATCTGCATGCACAAGTGCTGCGCCTCGATGACGACGCCGACGCCTTCGGCGTCGACGGTGGTCATGATCGCTTCGGAAATCTGTTTGGTCAGCCGTTCCTGGATTTGGAGACGGCGGGCGAACATATCGACGATCCGGGCGATTTTGCTGACGCCGAGGATTGTTTTCTGGGGAATATAGCCGACGTGGCATTTTCCGAAGAAGGGGAGCATGTGGTGTTCGCACATGCTGAAAAACTCGATGTCGCGTACGATGACCATGTCGTCGGATTCGGCGGCGAAGACCGCGTTGTGGACTACGTCTTCCAATTTCTGGCGATAACCGCGGGTGAGGAAGCGCAGAGATTTGTCGACGCGGTCGGGGGTGCCGAGGAGTCCTTCGCGCTCGGGGTCTTCGCCGATTTC
>JAVBUI010000349.1:0-7886 GCA_031555495.1 Victivallaceae bacterium
GCCACAGTCCGGATTTGCGGTGATAACCGATGCTGCTGACCGGGCGCGGCATGGTCTTGCGGAAGAGTACTTTGCCGGAGGTTTCCTGAACCAGCAGTTCCCGGCCGGCCGCGGCGGCGATTTGCCCGTTGGCAAATTTCCATGCCGAAGGCGTTCCCGGTAATTTGGAAAGTGGCGTTGCGGAGACGTGTTCCGTCTTGATGGATGCTGTGGAAGCAGATGTTTCCGGAGTCGGGATCGCCACCGCTATTTTTCGCAGCAGGGGGCTGATTTGCGGATCGTCGCCGGGAATTTCGGTGTATTTTCCTCCCGGCTGGATGGTCCATAAACCCTTCGACGAAAGTACGGCGAGCTCCGCCGTGCCGAAACCGTTCAATGTGCCGCTCCAAATCAGGATGCGTCCCTCGGGGGTGTGGAAAAGGGCGGCGTTGGGCGCGTATAACCAACCGGAGCAACTGCCGTCATCCCGGGGATGGAGAAGCGAAAAGAGCATTTTTCGGGAATCGCCGCCGCTGTGCGCCGCTTCCGACTGGTCGGTCAACACAGCCTGACTTCCCGGCGTGATGATGGAAACAAAGGGCCCGTCATCGAAATCCGTCGGCGCGATATCCATTCCCATCAGGCCGATGCCGGCCCGGCTCCCCGGGGCGTGGGTGACGGTCAACCGAAGCGTATTCTTGCCCTGACGCAACAGTTGAGGCGGCAGGTTGCGGGGCGTGGCGGCGGTCCAGGCGTTGTCCCTGGTCGATAATTGATCGGCGACACCGATCTTGACGCCGTTCAAAGAAATATCGAGAGTTTCCGCACGGTCGCTGTAACCGGAAAAAAGCAAGTTGACGGCGGCGCGCCGCGAATGCGGTTCATCCCACGTCAATTCCAGGAAATCACCCGGCTTATCCAGTTCGGCCAGGACTGCGGGGCCCTGGTGCTGCTCCCGGCCGGGTGGATTTGTATTGATGCTGCATTGATTCAGGTCCACTTCCCGAACCGGGAGATAGCTGATTTTATTCCCTGAAGCCCGCTGCTTCGTCAACAGCGGAAGTTCCCAGCGCTGAATGGCGTTGAGCGGCGTTGCCGGCTGTCGAGGCGACACGCGGTCGCAGATGATCATCGCCTGGTTTCGCAGCAGAACGCCGGTTCTCTGCCAATCGGCGAGTTGCGGATCGCGGATGCCGCCTTTGAACCAGGCGTGGCGGGATGTCGCGCCGTAATTCGCCACATAACCGGCGCACGGAATGACCGGCGAGGCGATGCCGTCGGTGTTGACGGTCAGGTCGTTGGCGAAACCGCGCAGCAGGGAGACGCCGCCGATGCGGCAGTTCAACAGCGAAAAAGCGTGCCAGGCGGTCCGGTATTCGCCGCTGAAGCACTCCAGCGTCAAACGATCCCCGGCAATCCCGAATTGATCATGAAAGGTCAATGCGGAAAAAGCTTCCCCGGGGGGGACGGTGACTTGAAAGCGCTGCCGCGCTGCTTCCGGCAGGGGCACGGTTAACCAGCGGCCCAGGTTTTCCACCGGAGCCCGGCCGGATTGCGCGGGGAAAGGGAGATAGGATTGACCGGCCTGAAAAAGCTCCGGTTGCACCGGAGGAAGCATTTCGGAGTAAAACAGCCACTTCCGGTCGCCGGTCACTTCGGCGAGTTGCCGCAGCGCGTGTCTGCTTGCCGTCTCCCGGTAAGGGGAATGACGGCTGCCGTCAAACAGCGCTTCCCAGAGTGCGACCGCCCGGGAATAACCGCCGCCGGGAGCGATTTTTTCTCCCTCAAGCAACAGGAAAAAGAGCGGCGGATTCACCGAGCCGGAAAAGAACCAGCCGGGAATGCAGCGCTCCCCCTCCACCCAGGCGTCGGAACGGTTCAAAAAGCGATACGATTCCCGTTCCCGGTTTAATTCATTCGTCCAGAATTCATCCGGATATTCTTTGCCAAAGTAGCGGGCCAGGGCGTAGCGGCAGTTGCGCTGCCACATTCCGTGGCGGTCGGCGCCGTTGTTGCCCCCGGCCCCGACGCCGTCGTAGCCGCTCTGCGCCCAGCGCAGGAATTCCCGGGTGACTTGCAAACGCTCCTCATCGGAGAAGACCGGCGACTCTTCCACCAGATCCCAGAAAAGAATATTGAAGCCGCCGTTGTAATGATAAGTCGTGGCCAACGGTTGCTTCAGGTCGAGGTATTCCTCCGACCCGACCAGCTTTTTGCCGGTTTCGGGGTCGGGAAAAACCAGTTTCAGAAATTGCCTCGCATATTCCGGCTTTCCGGTCTGGTAAAAAAGGCATAATAAATAGGCCTGTGACGACCAGCCGAAGCCGGCGCGGTAGAGGCCCCGGCCCAGCACCATCTGCTGATGGGTTCGCGCCCGGACCGGCTCGGGTTGTTCCGTGAAACCGGGAGGCAGCTGAATCTTCATCAGGTGCCCGACTCTGCCGTCGCGGACTTCCGCTTGAAGCACCGGGAGAGCCCGGTCGACGTCGCCGCCAAGCAAAATGACGTTGAATCCGCCGCCGGAAGGATTGTGAATGCTGCGGACCTCGCAGCCTCCCGGCCCGGGGTAGGCGCGGTCGGTCAAACAGAAGTGTTTCCGGTAAAGAAGATCGATGAAAGGATTGTTGTGCCGGTCGCCGGCGGCGATGACGTGCGTCCGCAGCGGCCACTCTACTTGCTCCACTACCGGAAGTTTCCGCCCGATCGCCCGTTGAATCGCCGCCGCCTGATCGCGAGGGGCGGCGATGACCGCCCGGGAGAGGTCGGTTTCCAGGTATTGCGGCTTCAGGCGCGTGATTGCCGGCGGAGCTGCGGCGGTCAGGAGTCCGATTGAGAGCAGCAGGGCGGCGAGCGGTTTTTTCATTGAATGTCCCAGCAGTTCTCGATGGTTTTGTTGAACGGTTCCCGCAAATAGGGATGATTGGTCGGTATCCAGCTGTTCGGGGTGCGGGTCAACTTGACGCCGCCGTTTTCCGAAGAAACGTGCCCATCCATCCAGCCGATGTTGGCCAGGCCGTTGTGGCAGCTGTACAAGACGCCATCCGTCGTTCCGGTGGCGTCGCGAAGCAGATAATAGCCAAGGTCGTTGTTGGTCACGAGGGCTGTATCGCCGAAGCCGATGGTGCGCGACGGGCGTCTGATCTGGCTGAGCTTCGGCGGGGTGACCGTGTCGCTGCTGCCGGCGCGGATCGAACTTCCGATATTGAAGGCATTGTAGCCGATGCTGCAATAAATGAAGGTATTGGTGCTGGTGACTGTCTTGGCCCGAAGTGCATAAAGACTTTGATCCTTGGTGCAAAAAAACGTGCCCGGCGACGTATTGTATTTGGCGTCAAAAAATTCTTTGCTCCAGACAATGTCCTGCGCCGGGCGCGGGAAGTAACGGATGCAGAAGTCGGCGTGATCGCCGGCATACAAAAGCAGCGACGCGGAAACCTGTTTGACATTGGCTTTGCAGTTGACGCTTCGGGCTTGCTCCCGTGCCTGGTTCAGCGCCGGCAGCAACATGGAGGCGAGGATCGCGATGATCGCGATGACGACCAGCAGCTCAATCAGTGTGAAACGGCATTTCATGTTTTTGCTTCCTTTTGTAAAACGAGTTTTACATTCATTCCGATCCGGCAGGAGGCGCTTCCCGGTGAAGATAAGCGCCGCAGGGCCTCCTGCAAGGCCATTGTTCCGGCTTGTTGCCAGTCCGGGAAAATGACGTTCATCGGTTCCATGGCCGGCACATACTCGGATTTGCCGTCCATGGACAGGACATAACGGTCGGCAACCAACAGCCGGCCGTGTTGTTCCCGGTATTGTTTCGCCGCCCTGTCGCAGTCGGAGCCGCCGGTGAATAAATAGCCGCATTCCAAGTCGGAAAAATCGCATTCAGGATTGAGTTCGCTATCCGGCCAGATCGACTGAAAGCACCTGGCGCGCTCTCGGTTTATTTTTGCTTCCGGGGAAAATATTTTGACATGGCCGATACGATGGGTTGTGAAGTAGTCCGCCGCCAATTCCGCCGCCTGGTTGCTGTCCAGCGAAATGGTGGATAAATTTCCCTGATAGCGGTCATGCATCTCGACGCCGACAGCGGGGCAGTGTATCGGCATTCCGCCGAGGGAATCGAAGTTGCCGAGAAAAATCAAGGCGTCGCTATGGTTGTGATAACGAGGCAGTTCCAGCAAGGCTGCCCGGCGTTCGTCAGGGAGCCAGATCGGCAGTCCCCGCAGTTCGATCGCCACATTGGCCAGCAGCGCCGCGTCCTGAATGCCCAGCATGACGTAACGCATGTAAGTCCCCTGGGCGAAACGCAGGTCATCGACCAGAACCGTAATCCGCAGATTGCCGGGTTGTTGCTGCGAGGCCCGCACAAAAACACCGCAGCGGGCCCGGCGTTCCAGAAGTCCTTTTTGACACAGGTAGTCGATGCCCCGCTGGACCGCGCCGAGCGAGAGCTTGTAGATATAAGCGTATTCGCGCATGGACGGCAGTTGCGTGCCCGGTGAATAACAGCCGGAGGCAATTCCCGCTTCGATGGCGTCGGTCAATTCAGAAAATCCATTGGTCTTGCGTAAGGACATGATAAAAATCTCCCGTGTATCAATCTGTGTCTATATTATAGACCAGAATATGTCAGAAAGCAAGAATAAATGCAAGAAAAAGAGGTTTTTTTTCACGGTTTGCGGATTCTCGGTGTACAAAATTAAATTTCGAATGATTTCGTTAATGAAAAAAATGACGTTTTTTATATATTCGTGTTTTTTTCGTTTGCATTTCATTGGAAAGGGCGATATCGTTTAACTGCCTCCCAATGCGATGTTTTGAGAAAACGACGAGGAAGGAGAAAGTAATATGCTGCTGCTGAAAATCATGATTCCGGTTGTGATCATCCTGGGCGTTTTGTATGCTGTGGTGATTTACAGGAAAAAATGCAAAGCGAAGCGAATGCGTCTGGCAATCGCCGTGTTCGGCTCGCTGCCCCTCGAACTGATTCCGACTGTCAACGAAGGTTTCATCCGCTTCCTCAAAGAGATCCATCAGGTCGAAATCGGCAGGAGGACTTACAAGAAGCAAGTTGAATACATCCTCGAATTCTTCAACACGCTCTATCGGCCGGAAATACAGACCTACATCCGCGTGCCCGGCGATGAGGAGCTCGGTTCCTCCATGATGATTCTCGCCGCCGCAGCTTTCCTCGGCGAACTGGTCCATGTCAATCAGCTGGCGGAATGGAAGAGGAATCCCGAGGACCCGTTCCTGCTGCCGTATCTTGACGTGGAGTTGAGCGACCGGACCTTGAAGCCGTGCAAGCCCTTTGAGATGATGCTCATGGTCGCCGCGGGGGGAGACCCGGACGACGCGTTCGACACCATGCTCCACTTCGCCCCTCCCGAAAGACAGAAAGAAGAGGCCAAGGCGTGGGAAGGGGACACCATGTAGAGGAGTGATTGGAATTTGTTGAACTCGCCGGAGACAGTCATGATAAAAAATGACTGTTTTTTTGTATGCCCTTCTTGCATTCCATAGTGATGGCTTGTATCGTTTCATGGGTTCCCTGTGCAAAAGGAGAAATATTTATGTTTTTGAAGGTTTTTGTCCCGCTTCTGATTATTTTCTTCGTTTTCATCGTCCTCAAAATCCGCAAAAAGCGGCGCAAGAATCAGCGGACCGGCATGGTGATCGCCGCGCTTGCCGCGCTGCCGATCGGGTTTATTCCCGATATCAGCGCGGGATTCGTCCGTTTTTTGAAAGAGGTCCACGGGATCGATATCGAAGAGATGCCTTATGAGCGGCAGATCGATTATATTTTGACCAACTTCACATCGCTCTGGCGGCCGGAGCTGAATTCCTATATTTCCGCGCCGGGCAGCGGGGAGATCGGCTCCGGTGTGGTGATCATGGCGGCGGGGGCCTTCCTCGGCGAACTGGTCCGTTCCCGCCAGACGGCGCAATGGAAGAAAAATCCCGACGACCCGATCCTGCCGCCGTACCTCGAGGTAGAGTGCTGCGGCGAAGCGGTAATGCCGTGCAATCCCTTTGAAATGATGCTCTTCGGAGCCGCCGAGGGCAAGCGGGGCGCGGTGCTTGGCGATCTTCTGGTCTTTGAATCCCGCGAAATCCTGGACAACAGCATCAAGACCTGGCAGAGTGAGAACGTCTATTCTCCGGGGGAAATCGAAGTCTTCGAGACTCATGTGAAAAAGCACTTCGGCGAAATCCGGCTGGTCATGCATGAGAAGAATTCGCCCGACATGCATGTCGACGTCTATATCATCGAGCCCACCGCCGATTACCCGGCGGTCCGCCTCCTGACCTGCGGCATGGGCGGGCGCCGGATGGAGCTGATGCCCGAAAACGTCCGCAAAGTCTGCCCCGACCGCCTTGAGCTGATGATCGATCTGCCTCCCGACTGGCCGCTTGATATGGAGTCCCTGTCGGATGAACGCAACTACTGGCCGATGCGGGTGCTGAAAATCCTCGCCCGCTTCCCGTGGGACAACGAGACCTGGCTCGGATTCAGCCACACCATTCCGTGGCCGGAGCCGTTCGCCGAAAACACCAGGCTCTGCGGCGTCCTGCTGGGAATCCCCGCCGTGACCGAACAGAAAAAGATCGAAATCGAAGTTTCGCCCGGCAAGAAAGTTCAGATTTTCCAATTGATCCCGATCTATCAGGAAGAGATGGACTACAAGGTCAAACACGACGCCGAAAAATTAATGGCACTCTGGGGCGATAATTTCAGCTATGTCATCGACCCCGCCCGCAAAAACGCGGTGACGGGCGAGTGAGCATTTATCCGTTGTTTTTCATGCTTTTTCTCTGGCGTTATCGGTGGAGAGGTGATATATTTTCTCAGGCATTGTTTAACCACTGAAACGAAACGTGCGGAGAAAAACATGAAATTCGGTATTGTTACGGCCATGGCGCTTGCCGTGCTGGCGCTGGTGACGGGGGGATGCGGCGAGGCGAAAAAGGATGCGGCGATCAAGATCGGCATTTCGATTCCCGGGGCCGACCACGGCTGGACCGGCGGCGCGGTTTTCTGGGCGGAGCAAGCCAAAAAGAAGATCGAGGGCGAAAATAAAGACGTCAAGGTGATCATTTCCACTGCGCGTGACGCCGCCGAACAGGTCGACCGGGTCGAAAATCTCCTGATGCAGGGAATCCAGGCTCTGGTGATCCTGCCGCATGAGCCCGGGCCGCTGACCCGCGTTTGCGAAGAGGTCAAGGCCAAAGGCGTTTATCTCGTGGTCGTCGACCGGGGATTGGAAAAGCCGATCGAAGACCTGACCATCGCCGGCGACAACCCCGGCTTCGGACGCGCCGGAGCTGAGGCATTGGCGAAAGCCCTCGGCGGCAAAGGCAACATCGTGATGATGGAAGGCATCCCCTGCGTGGTCAACAGCGACCGCGTCAACGCTTTCCGCGAGGTGATGAAAAACTACCCCGGCATCAAAATCCTCGATTCGCAGGCCGCCAACTGGGATACCGAAAAAGGCCTGAAATTGATGGAAAACTTCCTCCAGAAATACCCCGCGATCGATGGCGTCTGGACCGGCGACGACGACGTTTTGCTTGGCGCCCTCAAAGCATACGAGGAGTCCAAACGCAAAGACATCCGCTGCTTCGTCGGCGGAGCCGGGGCCAAGACCGTCGTGAAAATGATCATCGACGGCAATCCCCTCGTTCCCTTCGACGTGACCTACCCGCCCAAAATGGTCGAAGTCGCCGCCGGTTACGCGCTTGCCGGAGCCCGCAAAGCTCCGTTGACCACCGAAAAGAAAGTGGTCATCCCGGCGGAAATCATCAACCGCGACAATGCCGCGAAGTTCTATTATCCCGACTCGGTGTTTTAACTGCAAGGGAGGCCAAGTAGGGAGCGAAGCCGCAAGGCGGAGCGACGGGTCCAGGGCTCC
>JAVBUI010000367.1:0-4653 GCA_031555495.1 Victivallaceae bacterium
CGGGATTCCGCTCGCGCGGTAAACGATGCCGGTATAGAAGTCCACATTGGGATAGAGGTTGCGCTCGATGAAGTACTCGTCATGCAGCGCCGCGTATTCGACCTCGCGCGCCACGTCGAGCAGCGGGTCGGATATTTCAAGCAGCTGAAGCAGCGCGTGGCACTCCTTCTTGATGATCGCCGCCCGCGGGTCGTAGGCTTTGTAAACCCGGTGCCCGAAGCCCATCAACCGGAACGAATCATTCTTGTCCTTGGCCTTGCGGATGTACTTCTGGACGTCGCCGTCGCGCTGGATCATCCGGAGCATTTCGATCACCTCCTGGTTCGCGCCCCCGTGGAGCGGGCCCGAAAGCGCCGACATCCCTGCCGAAATGGTCGCGTACAAGTTCACTTGCGCGCTGCCGACGGCGCGGACCGCGGTGGTCGAGCAGTTCTGCTCGTGGTCGGCGTGGAGGATAAACAGAATATTCAAAATCCGCTCGATCTCCGGCCGGACCGCATAGGGGCGCACCGGCGAATCGAACATCATATTGAGGAAGTTTCCGCAATACTTGAGGTCGCTTCTCGGATAGACGACCGGTTCGCCGATCGACTTCTTATAAGCCACCGCCGCCATCGTCCGGACGATCGAAATCAGCCGCGCGGTCGAAATTTCAATATCCTCGTCCATCGACAGCAAGTCGACGTTGGGATAAAAGCCCGCCAGCGCGTTGATCATCGTCGAAAGAATGTGCATCGGGTGCGCGCCCTGCGGAAAATGATCGAAGAAATGGCGCATGTCCTCGTGCAGCAGTGAATTGACGTTCAGAAGCGACGAGAAATTGCGGCTCTGTTCCGGGGTCGGCAGACTGCCGTTGACCAGCAAATAGGCCACCTTGACGAAAGAGCCGAGCTTGCAGAGCTCTTCGACCGGAATCCCGCGGTAACGCAAAATTCCTTTTTCCCCGTCTACGAAAGTAATTCGGCTGAAGCACGCGGCGGTGTTCATAAAGCTCTGGTCGAGCGTGACATAACCGGTCTCTTTGCGCAACGAGGCGATATCGATGGCTTTTTCCCCTTCGGTACCGACGACGACCGGAAGTTTGATCTCCTTGCCGTCGATGCTCAATACCGCGAACTTCTTCTCTTCATTCATCTTACGGTTCCTTCCTGATTCCGGAACACTCCGGCGGTATTTGGTGACTGGCGTCCGCAATCGTTCGGTCATTGCCTGACCCAAATCATAATATACAGTCAAAATGCTCTTTTTTCAAGAGAACGCAAAGATTCAAGGCTTATTTATTTTCCGATTCGTTTTCGACGGCGGGCGGTTGCCGCGGTCGGATGCGCTCCCGGACGCGGCGGCCGGAGAGTCGATCTCTTTCCGCTTTGGATTGAAGTAGCCGAGCCGGTTGCTGCGGTCGTAGCGGTAATGCAGAGGCGAAACCCCATAGCGGCGTGAAAAAGCTTTGGAAAAATTTCCCGGATCGGAGAAACCGCAACAGCCGGCCACTTCACTGACCGTTTTTTTCGAGTTGAGGAGCATCCGGGCGGCGTTGTCAAGCCGTTCGAGACGCAACGCCTCGCTGACCGAAAGTCCGGTGTGGCGCCGGTAAAGCACATCAAGATAATTCGGACTCCGGTCGAGGCGCTCCGCCACTTCTTTGCGGGAAAATGCCGGATCGGAGAAGTTTTCGATCATCAGGAGCTCGATTTCTCCGATCGCCCGGTGCGGATTGTGGTGTTCTTCCGAGGCGCTTTTACGGATCAAAAGTTCGAGAAATGAATAACAGACATGGAAAAACTTCAGCCCCCACCAGGCCGGATCAGGGTTTTCCCGCATCATCTCCATCAGCATCTGGTGCTGCTCCATGACCGCTCCGGCCTCGGACTCGAGCAGGCGGCAGCTTTGAAAAGGGGCGCAATCCCGGAACGGAACGTGCGCCAACTCCTGGAGCGGAAAACAGCCCGCCCGGTTCCGGTCGTCGATGAATTCCCAGATCAGCGCGGTATGCTCGAATTCCTCGCCGGGAAGACTGCGGAAGCGGTGTTTTTGAAGCGGATTGATCAGAAACAGCGTATGCGCTTCCAGCAATACGGTATGATTTTCGCCGAGATCGAGATAATGCCGCCCGGCGCTGAGCAGGATCAGATGATATGCGGAATGATAATGCCACCCTCCGTGGCGCACATAGGCAACCCGCCCGAAATTGTTGAGCCGCATCCGGTAGTCACGTCCCTGATGGCACAATTTGAAATCCGTTCCCGGCATTGTTCCGATGCTCCCTTCGGTTCGAAAAATACGGCGGCGACATGCTTCAATATAGTCCATAAAATTAAAAACTACAAAAAAAAGTGAAATAAAACAAAATTATCAGTCTGTTTTTAAGATATAATATCCGGCGGAGGAAAATTTCAAACGCGAATAAAGAGAACCCAATGCCCCCTGGGAAGGAGAATCAGCCATGAAAAAACATTTTACCCTGATCGAACTCCTGGTCGTGATCGCAATCATCGCGATTCTGGCCGGAATGCTGCTGCCCGCGCTGAACAAAGCCCGCAATCAGGCGAAGAAGATCTCTTGCGCCAACAATCACAAAACGCTCGGGGTGGCGACCTTCATGTACATCGACACCTATGATTTCTTCCCGCAGATGAACGCCAGCCCCTCCACGCATTTGTATAACAAGTTCGGCTGGAACGGCTGGAAGGCCTATATTGCGCCGTATATGGGAATCAATCTTGACGATGTCACCGACGCCGCCACCTCCAACGCCAAAGCTGAACTCGGCAAGGGCCCCTTCGGTTGCCCTTCGTGGGTTGATAATCAGTATACCACGGTGGATCAAGCCGCGTTCCGCGGCGGCACCGGGTTCAACTGGGGCGGCGGGAACACCGGCACACCGGCGGTGGCGCTGGGGTTCGGCTACAACGGTACTTACGCCAAAGCCGGGCAGGTCAGCAAGCCCTCTGAAACAATCGTTATGGGCGACAGTTCGGACAATCTTACCGCGGCGAACCAGACGGCAGTGCTTTATTTGAAGACCTTCGCCGTCGGCATCGGCGACCGGCATGACGGCGCGATCAACATCAACTGGGCGGACGGACACGTCAGCCTGATGAAAAAGCTGGATATTGAAGCCGGCAAACCCTCCCCGAGCTTGACGGCTGCGGATCAGCACAAATATTATTACCTGCGGCAAAAATAGTTCATTTCCCGCGATCGCTTCGGGAACCGGCCGGATGGCCGGTTCCTTTTTTTATTTTGATCAAGAGCAACGGCAAACAACATGCCGTCATGAAAAAGATGATGGATTGAGTTAACATTTGGGAATTCAGGCGATCGACAGCCCGGAGGGACAACCCGGATGCCGTTTCCGACGGGGCGGCGGTCTCAAAGAAAAATCATCTTATTTTCTCCTAAAAAAGTAGCCCTCGCGTGTTTATTGGATCATTTTTTTTAAAAAAATAATCCGGTTCATTCTTTTTATTGTTTTTTTTGTGCTATACTATAATAGGTTTAACTGTTCACTGTTCATTTATAGAAAGGGCGCGCGTGATGAAAAAATCTTTTACCCTGATCGAGCTTCTGGTCGTCATCGCGATCATTGCAATCCTGGCGGCGATGCTGCTTCCGGCGCTGAACAAGGCCCGCAATCAGGCGCACAAGGCGAGCTGCCAGAACAATCTGAAGACGCTCGGGACCGGTGAAATGATGTACATCAACGATTACGACGTCTACACCGGCTTGAGCTACCGCTCCGGCTACAGCTTCACCAGCTGGAAGGCTTTGATTGCGACATATGTCGGAGTGAGAATGGATTGGACGCTGACCGCCGGTGAAAACTACACCCTCGGCGAAGGCCCGTTCCGCTGTCCGATCTGGCTGAACGAGCGAATGGAGCAACGGGTGCCGGACACCAACCGCAATTATCGAGGCGGGTATGGCTACAACTTCAACGGCGACTCCGAAGGGCTCGGCTACAGTCATGCCACGCGCGGCGACTTCTGGATCAAGCCCAATATGGTGAAGAAGCCGTCGGAGACGGTGATGATCGGCGACAGCAGTGAAAAATCGACCGGGAACTACACGCAGACCGCGGTGCTTTACAAGGATGGCTCCAATGCCGGGGTCGGCGACCGGCATGACATGGGGATCAATATCGTGTGGGCGGACGGACATGTCAGCTACATGAAAACCGCCGAGCTTGTGGCGGGCAAGCCGTCGACGAATGCCAGCGCGTCCGGATCGTCGTACTACTGGTACAGCAAGACGAAGTGAAGCGTGCCGCAGCGCCGATAGGGAGCGAAGCGACGGGGCCTCACGCCTCGCGGCCCTGACGCAGAATCAAGATGGTGCGAAGCCCCCATCAGGATGCGGAACAAAGTTCCGCCGCTGAGCTCGGCCATCCAAGCCCGTCCCGTCTGCAAAAACAATCCACACGCTACATATCCCAAGGGGAACGGTCGCTCCGGCCTGTCGGCCTCGCTCGGACCGGACTCAGCGTCGGAACAGCAATCCTGCCAGCTTTCCAAACTTGACAGGACACTAGTGTCGTGTCAACCGAAAATTTGAAACAAGATTGCGATTCCGGCTGGAGCCGGTTCTCCGCCATCAAGCGGGACGATAGCGGGCTATCGAGCCCGCTTGGTGGCGGAGAATCCGGGCGGGCCT
>JAVBUI010000374.1:0-3585 GCA_031555495.1 Victivallaceae bacterium
CCCAATTGCGGCTCCAAAGAATTGACCGAGCCGCGCGAATTCAACCTGATGATGAAAACCTTCGTCGGGCCGGTCTTCGACGAGGAGCACACCGCCTATTTGCGCGCCGAGAGCTGCCAGCCGATTTTCGTCGACTTCCACAGCGTCCGGGTGGCGGCGCGCCAGAAACTGCCCTTCGGGATCGCCCAGATCGGCAAGGCTTTCCGCAATGAAATCAATCCGCGCAACTTCACCTTCCGTTCGCGTGAATTCACCCAGATGGAGATGGACTTCTTCTGCGACGGCGAAGAGGGCATGGAGTGGTTCAACTACTGGAAGGAACAGCGGATCAAGTATTACAAGGAAAAGCTCGGCTTCACCGACGACTTCTTCCGCATCTACGAGCACGAAAAGCTCGCCCATTACGCCAAGGCGGCGATCGACATCGAAGTCAAGTTCCCCTTCGGCTGGGGCGAACTCGAAGGCGTCCACCATCGCGGCACCTGGGATTTGACCCGGCACGGCGAATTTTCCGGGCAGGACTTGCAGTACATGGACCACGACAACGGCCGCAAACTGATGCCGACCGTGATCGAAACCTCGGTCGGGCTCGACCGCACCATGCTCGCCTTGCTCTGCCGCGCCTACGACGAGGACACCGCGCCGACCGTCAAGGAGGGGATGGAAGAGGACGTCCGCGTGGTGCTCCATCTGCCGCCATTGGTCGCTCCGGTTCAGGTGGGCGTGCTGCCGCTCTCGAAGAAGCTCAACGAGAACGCCGAAGCGCTTTACAAGGACATCAACCGCCATTTCCGCGCCGAGCTCGACGTGACCGGCAACATCGGCAAGCGCTACCGCCGCCAGGATGAAATCGGAACGCCGCTCTGCGTCACCTACGACTTCGATTCGGCGACCGACAACGCGGTGACGGTGCGCGACCGCGACACGATGGAACAGGAGCGCGTCAACGTGACCCAGCTCCGCGATTACCTCGAGAAGAAAATCGGCATCTGATGGCGCTCTTCACGGTCCGGCAACTGGCGGTCGGCGGCTTCGATCATAATTTCTCCTATCTCGTCATCGGGACCGGAGGCGAAGCCGCGTTGATCGACCCGACCGGCGAGTTGGCGGTGATCCGCAAGGCGGTCGAAGCCGAGGGGCCCGGCCTCAAGAGCTGCTATATTCTGCTGACGCACGCGCACGCCGACCACGTATCAAACGTGGCCGCGGTGCGCGCTTTTTTTCCCGCTCCGGTACTGGCGCACCCGGATGGCCGTTATCCGGGCGCCATGCCGTTGATCGACGGGCAGCAATTGCCGCTGGGGGAGGGGACGATCGAAGTCCTCTTCACTCCCGGCCACACCCGCGACAGCGTGGTCTACCGCCTCTCCGACAACAGCGGAATTTTCACCGGCGACACCTTGTTCGTCGGCTGCATCGGCTTCTGCGACGCGGAGCCGATGTTCTCATCGCTCGCCAAACTGGCGCAGCTCCCCGGAAGCAACGTCATCTACTCGGGCCACAACTACGGCGAAACCCCGACCGCGACGCTGAAAGAGCAACTGCGGGATAATTCATATTTGCAATGCGCGACCCTGGAAGAATTCCGCGAGGCGCTGCGGCAGTTGCGGTAATCAGCTCAACTTTTCCAGAATCCGGATGCAGCGGAGCAAATAGCGCGGGAGGTGAAAGAAGCCTTTCCAGCGGTTGCCTTTGAAGCTGTGAACCTGCCGTCCGTCGACTGCCGCGTAGGCAAACCACTCCGGATATTCGGGGTCCCGGAGATGCCGCCATGCGTAGGCGTCGATGCGGAGGAAATAATCCAGGAAGAATGCATCGCCGCTTTGTTCGTAGGCCAGCAGCGTCGCGACGGCGGCTTCGTTCTGGGGCCACCAGGCCTTGAGCATGCATTCGTTTTTGGATAACGGTTTGCCGAGGATGTCTTTGAAATAGACAATGCCGCCGCGCTCCTCGTCCCAGCCGTAGAG
Source organism: Victivallaceae bacterium (assembly GCA_031555495.1). Classification (GTDB taxonomy): domain Bacteria; phylum Verrucomicrobiota; class Lentisphaeria; order Victivallales; family Victivallaceae; genus JAVBUI01. Next base: position 1,968 of record JAVBUI010000374.1, read on the forward strand.
CAGGGCGGCTCGGCAGCTCTCCAGTCCCCAGTGTGTCCAATCCGTCCGTCCGGCACTTGCGGCATAGTCGAGCAGAAACCAAATGCCCTCCAGCGCATGTCCGGGATTGGTGAAGCGTCCATCCTGTGTTTCCAGGTCGAAGGAACCGTCGATCCTGATCCGTTCAAAAATGATCTTTGTTTCCGGATGCCGGAAGGTCGAAAGCGTTTGCGCGCATGCATCCAATCCTTCTTTGAAGGTGCCGTCGGCGAAGACGGTGTTCATGGTCTGGAGCACGTTGAGCGCGATCATGTAGTGGCCGAATTGCCGCCATTGCGGAGCGCCCGGCAGCGGCGACGGGCTTTCGGAGCGGCGAATCGCTTCGCGGTAGACGCAATATGCGCTCCCGGCCTCCCGGCGATAACGGATTTCGCCGGTGGCGCGGAAGAGCTCGGCGCAAGCGAGCGCCGCGAAGCTCTCGGAATACAACTCTGCTCCCGCTTCTCCTTCGGACATCGGCCGTCCGTCGGCGGTCAGGAGGTAATAGTAGGAGCCGTCGCTTTTGCGCCCGTACCGGGTCAGGAACTCATAGGCGGCCTGCGCGTATTCGAGGTATCTCGGCTCGCGGAATTCGGAATTGTACAGTGCGGCAAACATATACACAGCCCGCCACTGCATCCACATCTGCTTCATGGTGTCGTAGACGCCGCCGTCGCGTTCGAGACAGCTCAATAATCCTCCATGTTTGCGGTCGACACCGTGTTTTTCCCAGAAGGGAATGATATTGTCCTGCAACTCTCTCCGGTAACGTTCGGCGATGGCTTGAAACTGATTCATGATACTGGTCTCCTTTGCCTTATGTTATTGCCAAAACAGTCACTTTGCAAATTTGAAAAGAAATAATTTTCATAAAAAATATTTTTTGGCTATTGACATTTAACTTGTTGTTATGTATAATAAAAGCGAGATGTATTAACATGTATTAATTTAGGGAGGTAATTATGTCAGATGAAAAGACCTTGGCCATTTTTGAAGGCGATGACGCAAAGCCGGTGTACATGCGGATCGCCGAGATGCTGCGTACCCGGATTATCTCCGGCGAGCTTCCCTGCGGGCACAAGCTGCCGTCCGAGGCGGAGCTGGCGGCGCAATTGGGTGTGAACCATCAGACTTTGCGCAAAGGCATGAGGATTCTGTCCGACCAGAAGCTGATCTCCCAGTGCCGGGGGCGCGGGACTTTCGTCACTTACCGCCGGGAAGAGCGGCGGCAGCGGATCGGGGTCGTCTGCCACAAGCAGGACGACGACCTCTATTTGCAGCACATGATCGCAAGCTTGAACCGGGCGTTGTCAGGCCGCCATCAGGGCGAACTGGTTTTCATCGGCGCCGAACGGCCGAGGCAGCTGCTTCATGCGCTGAACCAGGGGGAGTGCGATGCGGTCATTTCGCTGTCGAGTATCAAGGAGGTAGCGAAAAATCTCTGCCGGAGCGAATTCGACCATTTCCCGATGGTCTTCGTGAACTCTCCGGTCGATACACTGGAAAAATTCGGCCGTTATGAAGTGCGCGCGGCCTTCGGAGCGGTCACTGCCGCTCTGACGCATCTTTGGGAGCTTGGACATCGCCGGATCGGCTTCAT
>JAVBUI010000338.1:0-5852 GCA_031555495.1 Victivallaceae bacterium
CGGGACTGCCGCCGGAGCCGCACGTGAAATCGACCCCGGCGGAGAAACTCGAACGGGTGGCGGAAAAGCTCAAGGAGCTCTGGGAACCGGAATATTTGCTGATTTCGCTCGCCTCCGAAGGCATGGCGCTTTATAACCGCGACGGCGGCAGGTCGACGATTCCGACCCGCGCCCGCGAGGTGTTCGACGTTTCCGGCGCGGGAGACACGGTGGTCGCCGCGGTCACACTGGCGCTGGCCGCCGGAGCATCCCCGGAAGACGCCGCCGAAATCGGCAACTATGCAGCCGGAGTGGTCGTCGGCAAAGTCGGAACCGTCACCGTCTCCGCCCAGGAGCTGAAAAATGAACTCAAATCCCGATTGGACGTCCGTATATGAGCAAAGTCGTTATCGCCATTCCGGCGCGCTACGCCAGCACCCGTTTTCCCGGTAAACCGCTTGCCTTGCTCGCGGGAAAGCCGATGATTCAACACGTTTACGAAAAAGCCGCCGCGTCCAAAGCCGACGCGGTCCTGGTCGCCACCGACGACGACCGCATCGCTTCGGCGGTCGCGGCCTTCGGCGGCCGGTCGGCAATGACCCGGAGCGACCATCCATCCGGGAGCGACCGGATCTGCGAAGCGGTTTCCGGCCTCGACTGCGACATCGTGATCAACGTCCAGGGCGACGAGCCGTTGATTCCGACTTCGGTAATCGACGAATTGATCGATATTATGAAGAGCCGTCCCGAGCTTGAAATGGCCACTGTGGTGGTTCCGGCGACAGCCGAGAAACTCAACAGCCCCAACAGTCCCAAGGTGGTGTTCGGGGCGGACCGGATGGCGATTTACTTCAGCCGCGCGGTGATCCCGTACCGCCGCGACGGCAATGAACCGGCGGATTATTATCTGCACTGGGGCATCTATGCCTATCGGCGCAAAACGCTTGAGCGATTCGTTTCGCTTCCCCCGGGAAAGCTGGAAATGTGCGAAAAACTCGAACAGTTGCGCGCGCTCGAAAACGGGATCGGCATTTACGTACACATCTCCAACCTCGAAAGCATCGGCGTCGATACCCCCGAGGATCTGGCCGAAGCGGAAAAACGTTTAAGAGGAAACAAATGAGCAAAATCGAAATCGGCTCCGTCACTATCGGCGGCGGCGAATTGGTGCTGATCGGCGGGCCGTGCATGGCCGAGACGCGCGAAGTCTGTTTCGCGACCGCCGAATACCTCGCCGCGCTCTGCCGCGAGCTCGGCGTCGGCTATATTTTCAAAGCCTCCTACGACAAGGCCAACCGTTCCTCCGCGACCTCGAAGCGCGGGCCGGGGCGCAAAGAGGGCCTCGCGATGCTGCGCGAAGTCAAAGAGCACTTCAAGGTTCCGGTGATCACCGACGTCCATGAATCCGAAGAGGTCGACGAAGTCGCCGAGGTCGCCGACATCCTCCAGATTCCGGCCTTCCTCTGCCGCCAGACCGACCTCCTGATCGCCGCCGCCCGGTCCGGTCGGCCGGTCAATATCAATAAAGGCCAGTTCATGGCCCCCGAAGATATGCGCGGCGCGGTGGAAAAAGTCCGCTTGGCCGGCAACGACCAGGTGATGCTGACCGAGCGTGGAAGCTCCTTCGGCTACCACAATCTGGTGGTTGATTTCCGTTCGCTTCCGACCATGCGCGCGCTGGACGTGCCGGTGGTTTTCGACGCGACGCACTCGGTTCAGCTGCCCGGCGGGCTCGGCGGGAGCTCCGGCGGCAACCGCGAATTCATCCGGCCGCTCGCCCGCGCGGCGGCGGCGATCGGCATCGACGTCCTGTTCGCCGAGGTCCACCCGAATCCAGACCAGGCGTGGTCGGACGGGCCCAATTCACTCACTTTCGCCGACATCCGCACCGTCCTGACCGAGGTGAAGGCGATTCACACGCTGTGCCGGGCGGCCGCATCGGGAACTTTATGAAGTTATCGACCAGACACATGCTTTGTATATCAAGTTCCGGTTTGCGCCGGAAGGCGGTGCTCTGCGCCCTGGCGGCACTGCTGGCGACGTTCGCTTCCGGCAATTCGATCAATGAACTGCGCGGGCTCAAAACCAAAGAATCGCGCTTCCCGGTCTACAACAAGGACCGGCTCCAGCTGATGATTTACAGCACCGAAACCGAACGGCAGGGCGAAGTCATCGCCACCGTCAGCCCGATCATGGACATCATCGGCAAAAACGCCGACGTCGACGACATCGATACTTCGGCGAAAACAGTGATTTATCCCCTCGGCGCGCCCTTCGTCGATGTGCTGGCGTTCTGGGCCAAACGGCTTTACAGCGACGGCGTAGTGTCGAGCCATACCGCCGATATCGACCAGGAGCACCAGCTGGCGGCGGGAGGCGAAGCGGTGTTTTTTCGCTCGCCGCTGCTGGACATCAACGGCGTCGGCTTCGACGCCGACTACGGCAAGCGGAAGCTCAAGGTCCGCAGCGACGTCGACATCGTGCTGCGGATGAGCGGCAGCGATCCCCGGACGCTGACCAAGGGGGGGGCGATGCCCGCCAAATACGAATTCCTCACTGCCAAATCAAATTCGATGCAGATCGATTTCGACAAGGGCGAAATCATCCTGATCGACAACGTCGTCGTCAACGAGGACCGCGCCAAAGTCACCTGCGACCGGCTCTACATCTATCTGGCCGACAAGGATGACAAGGCCGCCGCCGACAAAAAAGAGACCGCTCCTTCGACCGATGAACTCGGCGAAATGAAGGGCATTTCGAGGATCGTCTGCGAAGGGCATGTCGTCATCGACCGGCTCGACCAGCCGGGCACGCCTCCCGGTGAAACCCAGCGGGCGACCGCAGACCATGTCCTTTACGACCTTCCCGTCGGCAAGATCACCATGACCGGACTGCCTCCGGCCCAGCCGGAGCTGCGTCGCGGAGACGACTCGATCCGCGGCGACCGGATCGTCATCTACCGCGAAGACGACCGCATGGAAGTCTTCGACAACTGCCGACTGGTATTCATCCAGCAGGAAAAGGATAAAAAAGAGCCGAAGAAGACGATCGTACCGACCCGTCTCTCCTCCGACACGATGAACCTCGATTACCGCAACAACCGCGGCAGCTTTGCCGGCAGCGTCCGGGTGGCGGACGAGTCGATGGACCTCGAATGCGGCCGGATGAACGTCAAGTTCCGGGAGGTCGGAGCAGTGAAAAAGACAGCGGCGGCGCGCGAGCCGTCGTCGGGCCTTATGCCCGCCGTCGACGACGGCGCGAAGCGGGAACTCTCCGAGATCGCCTGTTTCGAAAACGTCAAAATGATCCGGAAACGCGAAAACCTGAACGACCCGGAAGAAAAAGCGCTGGCCGACCAGGCGGTCATGGATTGCCTGACCCGCCAGGTCACGCTGAGCGGGAAGTCGCAGCCGGTCCTGTTCCGCGGCGACGACTCGATGAGCGGACGCGAACTGACGATTTTCCTCGACGAGGAACGTTTGACTTCAACGCCGCCGAGCCGGGTGATTCTCTGCGCCGCCCCGGCGGAAAAGAGCGAAGCCAAGAGCGATTTCAAAACAATCGTGACTTCCGACTCGAGCGACCTCAACTATGGCGGCAATCTCCTGACTTTCACCGGCAACGTCAAAGTGCGGGATCCCCGGATGTCGCTCGATTGCAACAAGCTTGAAATCTTCCTCAAGGAAGACAAGAGCGCGCCGAAAACGGCGAAAAAAGCCGGCGACGGCCTCGCAGTCGGCTCTCCCTCCTCCGGCAAAAAGGTGGTCGACCGGGTGGTTTGCACCGACAAGGTGAAAGCCTGGGACGACAAGTCGAAGCTCAACTCCGATCTGATGACGCTTTATTTCCTGGAAATGCCGGCGAACGCCAAAAAGAGTTCGAGCGCGGTCTTTCAGTCCAAGGACACCGAGCTCTCGAAGATCACCTTTGCGGGCAACGTCAGGATTGAAACGGTATCGCGCGACAACGCGGACGGCGAAAAGCCGGCCGTCAAGGCGGAACCGGTGAAGCCGACGGTGCTGACCTCCGACCGCGGCGAAGTCGACCTCATGACCAATCTCTCGCAATTCCACGGCAAGGTCAAGGTGGTCGAGCCGCGCGCAACGCTGGACTCCGACTCGCTCTACCTCAAGACCCGCGACGTGGCGCCGGGCGAGGCGGTGCCGCCGGAAATCAGTTCGATCGACAAAGACCCCTTCGGCGTCGAGGCAACCACGGTTCCCGAGAAAATCGCCGTCGGCGAAAACAAGGAACTGGTCGAAGTCATTGCGCGAAAAAACGTACTGATTACCCGGAAGCTGGACGACGGCACCAATCAGCACGGAACCGGCGATGTGGCAACTTACGATGTGCCGAAGCGCACGATCGTGATGACCGGCACGCCGACCCAGCTTCCTGTCATCGAGGACAAAAGACAGGGGCGCTTGAGCGGCAAGAAAATCACGGTGTTCCTCGATACCGAGCATATCCGCACCGAGGAGCAAGGTTCGCTCGAAATTACCGACCCGTCGCTGTTGCGGAGATGAAATGAACTTGCATTTTTCCGAACCACGGCTACATTGAATGCAGGAGCGGAGATGCAGAATGGAAAATATGACTGAAAATCAGAATGAAATCCTCATTCAGGCCAATAACCTGATGAAATCCTATTACGGGCGGCGGGTGGTGAGCGACGTCTCGATCAACGTCCGCGCCGGCGAGGTGGTCGGTTTGCTGGGCCCCAACGGAGCGGGCAAGACGACCAGTTTTTATATGGTGATGGGCCTGGTCCGTCCGGACAGCGGGATGGTGACCTTCCGCGGCGTCGACATCACCCGGATGCCGATGTACAAGCGCGCGCGCATGGGGATGGGGTATCTGGCCCAGGAGCCGTCGATTTTCCGCAAGCTCACGGTCGAAGAAAATATCATGGCGATCCTCGAAACGCTGGCGATCAGCGCGGCTGAGCGCAAAAAGCGGCTGCGTGAGCTGCTGGATGAACTGGAGCTCACCCGGCTCTCGAAGCAGAAGGCAATGACGCTCTCCGGGGGTGAACGCCGGCGGCTCGAAATCACCCGGGCACTGGTGACGAATCCACTCTTCATCATGCTCGACGAACCCTTCAGCGGGGTCGACCCGCTGGCGGTGTACGATGTCCAGCAGATCATTCTCCAGCTCAAAAAGCGGAATCTGGGCATCCTGATCACCGACCACAACGTCCGCGAGACGCTTTCGGTGGTGGACCGGGCCTACCTGATGTGCCAGGGGAAGATTCTGGTGGAAGGAAGCCAGGAGTTCCTGGTGAATGACGAGAAGGCCAAAGAGGTTTACCTGGGCCCGGCCTTTTCAATGTAATTCGGGGGGAATTTTCGCATTTTCGGAGGGAAAATGCGAAACAACATAAGGAGATTGTATTATGACTTTTACGATCACTGGACGGAATTTTACGGTTACCGACGCGTTGCGTTCGACGGTAGAAAACAAGCTTCGGGGTATTTTTGAAGATAAATCTTTGAAAATCTCCTCGGCAAGCGCGGTGATGAGCGTCGAGAAGAACCGCTGCCGCGCGGAATTCCTGGTTCACTACAAGAATCATGAAGCCGCCGCTTCGGTGGAAGGGTTTGACATGTACGCAGTCATCGACGAGGCGATCGCCAAGCTCGATACGCAGCTGGCCAAGTTCATCGACAAGGTTCAGGATCACAAGGCCCCGCCGCTCCGCGACGTGACCGCGCCGACGGAACCGATGCCGGAACAGTAATTCCATTTGCACACGGAAACCGGCCGGGCTTTTGCCCGGCCGTTTTTTTTTTCTGCGTGTAAGCGCCGTGGGCGTGCGCGTATCGCCTCGTGCGGCTCGGGACGAACGCTGGCACGAGGGGCGGGTCTCCATT
>JAVBUI010000024.1:0-4729 GCA_031555495.1 Victivallaceae bacterium
CGGCTCCGCCGACGGCCGCGCCAAGCTCTTCACCTTTGACTCGATCTTCCGCTACAACGCGATCATCCGCAACGGCTACGGCCCGCTGGTCATCAACGCCTACAAGTATGAAAACCTCCCGACCTTCGGCATGAAAAACAGCCGTCTCTACAACAACACCTGGTACAAAAACCAGGATTGCGCCTGGCAGATGGTCGACAACGGCCGCAATCCGGACCCACATATGATCTTCAACAACACCGTCAAAAACAACATTATGGTCGACAACAACTTCCGCAGCGGCCTCGCCTTGATGATCTCCTCCAACATCGGCCCCGACAACCTCTTTGCCAACAACCTGCTGCGCGGATTCAAGCCGAACCAGAAGACGGTCGGCGACTCCTGGCCGGTCCCGATGAGCTACACCGCCGAAGAGGCCAGCAAGGCCCGGCCCAAAGAATACCGCGACAACTTCGACGCCGATCCGATGTTCGTCAACGCCGACAAAGACAATTACAACCTCAAGCCCGGCAGCCCCGCGATCGACCGCGGCGAGGCGCTGACCGTCGCCGCCGCCACCGGCAAAAGCAAGGAACTCCCGGTCGTCGACGCCCGTTATTTCTACGACGGCTACGGCATCCCCGGCGAAGTCGGCGACCTGATCGCGGTAGGCGTGTCCAAAACCCCGGCGAGGGTCGTCAAGGCCGATTACGAAAAAAACATCCTGACCCTCGACCGTGAAATCGCCTTCGTCAAGGGCGATACGGTCAACCTCCCCTACGAAGGCAAAGCCCCCGACCTCGGCGCTTACGAATCGGGAGCGAAAGTCGCGACCGGCCCGGTGATTCCGGCCAGCGTCCGGATTCCGACCATGGACGACGCCGCCGAGCCGATCGTCGTCGCTTCGATGGAGCCGGAGTCGCTGGAAACCTGGTTCCATCTGTGGAAATTCACCCGCCAGCCGCATTCGACGGGCCGCGTGGACGACACCACCGCCGCGACCGGCAAGCACTCCTGGATGGTTCTCGCCACCGACACCGCCCCGGCAACAGGCGGAGCGAATCTCTCAACCTACATCAGCCCGATGCGCTGGAACATCGACCGCTTCCCCTTCGTCACCTTCTCCTACCGGATTCCCAAGGGCGTCCCGGTCGGCGTCTGCCTCTATCCCAACGCCGCGACGGCGGTCGGGTATAACGAGGCGCTCTACCTCGGCGGCAGTCCCGCCCTCAACGCGGGCTCGATCAAAAATCTCGACCGTTATAAACTCGTCGACGACGACCAGTGGCACACCGTCACGGTCGACGTGCGCGCCATCCGCGAAGCGTATCCCGACGTCAATTATCTGAGCCGGATCCGCTTCTTCACCGCAGGCAACAACGGCAAGGCGGGCGACCGCTACTGGCTCGACGACCTGGTGATCGCTCCGGCAAAAAAATAACCACCGCAACTATCGCCGCCGTTCCGGTTTCTCCGGAACGGCGGTTTTTGTTTTCCGGCAAAAAATCCCTTTCGACGATTGTCAAACCGCCCGAAGTGAAGTATACTATTGAACATGAAAAAGATTTCCAACCGCTGCAAAGTTTACTGGATCGTCGCGCTGGCCGCCTTGCTGGTGCGGGTTGTCTCCTTCTTTTACTGGGAATTCTCCCCGCTGGGCCTCTTCCATCAGCTTGACGGCCTCGATATGAAGACCCACCTCGAGCTCGGCGCATTGTGCGTCGAGGGGAAGGTTCTGGCGACGCCGTACCGGCTGCTGGCGGGGATTCTCGCCGCGCCCTGGGCGCTGGTCTGTCTCCAGATGGGGCTGGGAACGCTGACCGCGCTGTTGACGGCCTATATCGCGCTCCGCCTCACCGGCTCGAAATTCTACGCCCTGCTGGCCGGACTTGCGGCGGCGCTTTACGCCCCGGCGCTGCTTTATGAACTCAATACGCTGCAGGAGAGTTTGACCGCTTTTGCGGCGGTGGCGGCGGTGGCGGCGGTGTTGCGCGCCCGGAGACGCCGCTTCGCCGCCGGCGCGACGTGGCTCGCCGGAGCCGCCCTCGCCTTCGCCGGAACCGGCCGTCCGGCATCGCTGCCGCTGGTGGCGGCGCTGGCGCTCTGGGTGATCTGTTACGGCTTCAAGCGCAACTTCCGGTTGCGCCGGATTCTGCTTGCGCTGGCCGTTGGTTTTTTGACCGTCTGGGGACCGCTGATGCTCTATAACGGAATCAAGTTCAATTGGCCGCTGCCTTTTTACGGCTCCAATATCGGCTACCTCGCCACCATCGGCAGCCAGTCAAAGCTGGAATCCTGGAACGTCGCGGAAATTCCAGCCGCCGCCCACCCCGCCGCATGGCACCGGATCGCGGAGGCTTTCACCCGCAAGCTGCCGTTGCTCTTCGCCCCTTACGAAATCCCGGACAACCTCAATTTCCACTTTATCCGGGAGCAGTTCCCTCCGCTCGGCATGCTGCCGGGGCCGCTTTTGCTCTGGCCGCTCGGATTGGCCGGAATCGCGCTCTTGTTCTGGAGCGGACAATGGCGCAAACGGCAGGGGCTATCTCTGCTCTATTTCGCATCGCTCCTGATTTTCATCACCGCATACTATCCGACCGGGCGGCACCGGCTGGTCCTCTATCCGGCGCTGATGCTGCTGGCGGCTTACCCCTTCATCTCCCGCCCGCGCAAGCGCGCGCTGTCGCTGGCGGCGGGGCTGCTGCTGGCCGCGTGTTTCTTTGTCCCGGCGAACCTGATCCGCTCCGGCGACAATTTCAACTGGGCGCTGGCACTGGAAAAAATGCCGAATCCCCCCGAGGATCCGGCCGATTATTACCTTGCCGATTATCGCGCCAACACGTCGGAGCTCGCCTTTGCCCGTTTAAGCAATTACCTGATCAAAAAAAGCCGCTATCAGGAAGCGGCGGCGATCGTGGCGGCGCACCCGGTCAAAAGCAACTTTTATTTCTATTACCTCGGGCTCCTCGAACTCGCCAACCACAATCCCTCCGGCGCGTCGCTGGCGCTCGCCCAGGTAAATCCCGAAGAGCTCCCGGAACTGGCCGCCGCCTATTACTTCTACTACGGCGAGGCCCTCCGGCTGGAGCACAAAACCGAAGAGAGTCTCGCCGCCTACAGCAAGGGCCTCAACGCCAATCCGGGCGAAAACCAGCGCCGCCGCCTTGAACTGATGATCGAAACTTTGTCCCCCCGCAAAGCCAACTGACATATTTTTATTTGCTTTTTGCAAAAAAGAGGTTATCTTTTGTTTCATCAAATGGGGGGATTGAATGATGCAGTACCTGGGCCACCTGCCGTCGAACGACATGCTTTATCAGTATTTAAAGCATGACATTCAGCCGCAATTGAACCGCCAGAAAGACGTCGATTACCGGGTATACCGGCTCAACGGCTCCAACGCGGTTTATCTGTACGAAGAGAAGCATTCCAGTTCAAAAGTGATCGGGAAGTTTTTCCTGTCCGGCCAGGAGCAGAATCCCAACGCGGCCTGGCGGCGGCTCAGCCGCGAGTGCCACCATTTGAACCTGATCCGCAACTGCGGCTTCGCCGGAAGCCCCCACTACGTCGCGAGGCCGCTGGGGTGCAATCCGGGGCTCAACCAGCTGTTGGTGACCGAGTTCTGTCATGGGGAAATCCTCAGCTCGATCATCGACCGCGCGATCAAAACGAAAGATTACGCGCTGTTGTACGGCAAATTGACCGCGCTGGCCTATTTCCTCGCGTCGTTTCACAACCGGACCGCGCAATGGGAAAGCCGGGTCAACTTCGAGGAGGGCGCCTGGTACATGGACTGTTTGATCGACCGCGTCCACCGCTGCGGCCTGATCTCCGATCCGGCCGGACTTTACCGGCTTCGCGACTGCTGGACGGGGCAGAAAAAGATGTGGGAGGACGCTTCGGTTCTGGTCCACGGAGACGCCACGCCGGAGAACTTCATGCACGGAGACGGCCTGCACGTCATCAGCTTCGACCTTGAACGGCTGCGCCGGGCCGACCGGGTCTTCGACACCGGGCGGATGGCGGGCGAGCTGGCGCATTTCTTCATGCTCCGGACCGGGAGCCGGGCCGGCGCGGAGCCGTTCATCGGCCACTTTTTGTGGGAATACGCCTGCCATTTCCCGGACCGGGATCGGACGTTCGAAGCGACGACGCGGCGGGTGCCGTTTTATATGGGATTGACCTTTCTCCGGATCGCGCGCAACGCCTGGCTCGACTGGAATTACCGCAAACAACTGGTACACGAGGCAAAAGTCTGCCTGAGGGAGTTTTCACGATGATCAAAGCACTGCTCTTCGACCTGAACGGGACCACCATCGACATTTTGACCGACGAAGGGAACGCCGAAGTTCACCGGATGATGTCCAATCTGCTCGATTATTACGGCGTGTCCCTGAAACCGGAGGCGGTGCGCGACTTTTTCTTCGCCCACAATCGGACCCAGCGGCGCGAAAGCAGCGAAGAGGATCCCGAATTCGACGTCGTCGCCGTTTTCGACGCGATTCTCGACCGTTACGGGACGGATGCGACACGCGCGATTCCGGCGCAGGAGCGCAAATCCCTGCCCCGCTTCCTCGCCGCCGCCTTCCGGGCGGCGTCGCGCTTCAGGCTCGAACTTTATCCCGGCGGCCGGAGCGTCCTCAAGGAACTCCGGGAAGAGTACCGGATGGCGGCGATTTCCGACGGCCAGAGCATCTGGGCGCTCCCGGAGCTCCGCAAGGTCGGGCTGGGAGACGAATTTGAATTCGTC
>JAVBUI010000203.1:0-3215 GCA_031555495.1 Victivallaceae bacterium
TCCAAGATGACCGCACTGGTCAACGGCTGGCGTTCGGCCTTCAAGAATCCCGAAATGAGCTTCTACTTCGTCCAGCTCGCCCCCTACGACTATTCCAAGAATCCCGGCGACTACCGTCTGCCCGAAATCCAGGTCGCCCAGCAGGCTTTCGCGGACAGCGATCCCAAGGCCGACATGGTGGTGATCAATGATATCGCCACCGTCAAAGACATTCACCCGCCGCACAAGGAGCCGGTCGGCAAACGCCTCGCGGCGCTCGCCCTCAAGCGCGATTACGGCCGGAACGACCTCAAGGCGGATTCGCCGAAGCCCGTTTCAGTTGAATTCGACGGCGATGCCGTGACGGTAAAATTCATCAACGTCGAAAAATGGCAGACCCGCGACGGCAAAGCGCCCGACTGGTTCGAAGTCGCCGGGGCCGACGGCGCGTTCCAGAAGGCAGACGCGGTCATCGACGGCACCTCGCTCAAAGTGAAGAGCGCCAAAGTCTCCAAGCCCTGCCAGCTCCGCTTCGCCTGGAGCCAGACCGCCGAGCCGAATCTGCAGAACGAGGCGGGTCTCCAGCTTGGCGCATTCCGCAGCTCCATTGCGCCGGACGCGGCCGAATTCGCCGACCGCCTGCCGGAAGCGGCCAGGTACAAAATCATCTACAGCGCCGACATGCTTTCCGGCAACAGCGACACCGCGACCCGCGCCAAATACGAAAGCGATTTCTCCAGCGTCAACTGCAAGAAGATCAAGCGGATCGCTTATCTCGTCGAGCTTGAAAAAGCGGATGGGACCAAAGAATTCATCTCGGTTTCGCTCGATCCCTTCGCCCAGAGCCTGAGCCAGATCGGCATTCCGGCGTTCTCGATCGCCCGGATCTATCAGCAGAAGGTGACCAACCTCGAAGTCAAGTCGAACGTCCCCTCGGTTAAAAACGGCAAGTTCGCCGAAGGCAACATCGAATTCTGGTGCAGCAACTATTCCGGCGGCAACAGCGCCAATGTTCCGGGCGCGTCCGGCTCCAGCTTTGACTTCGGCGACGAGCCAGCCCGCGACCTCAAGCCGGGTTACGGCTCGATGCAGATCCACAACACGGCCGAAAAGGCGACGCTCTTCGCCTACAACGCCTGGACCCGCGGCAAAACCGCCGACATCGGCATCGGCAACGCCCCCTCGGGCAACCCCGACTGGACCTTCAGCGGCAGCGGCGGCAAGCTTGCCAAAGCGAAACTGACGGTCTTCGCCGAGATCGAGTAAAAGTCTTGAACGCAAAGCGCGTCCGGGCACAAGCCGGGCGCGTTTTTTTTTCGGCGTGCCCCAGTACCAAGCAGGAGCGCAGCGACGGGGCCGCCCCGTCGCCGCGCCTGACGGCTCCGCTCCTTATGGGCGCGGCGGCACATCCAGTCCGTCATCGGCCAGGATTTCGCGGTAGTGCAACTTCTCCATATCCTTCTGCAGTCGGCGTCTGGCGGAGGGTTTGCCGGTCTTGCCGCCGCCCAGCTCCGGATGGAGGATCATAGTGGCGTTATTGAGGTGCCAGACGTGACGGATCAGCTCCTCCGAGGGCAGGAATCGAAGGTTGAATCCCGCTTCGGCAAGCTTCAGGTGCGCCCGTTTCCCCGCCGTTTCTCCGTCGAAGAATCCCCCGGTATGCTCGCGCAGCAGGTCGCTCCGGTAAACCGCGCAGTGACTCCTGAGATAACGGTGATCCTTGAAGCGTTCCGGGCGATCGCCCCATTTGCGACCGAAGAAAGGAGCGAGCAAATAATACTTGAAGCCGTCCTCGATCCATTTTCCGAGGCGCTTCAGGAATGAAACGCGTTCCAGCTTCCAGCTGCCGAGCCCGGCGAGCGCCGGGTCTTCCGCAAAAGGCTTCGTCAACGTTTCCAGCCAGTCGTCGGAGATCACAAAGGTATCGGTGTGCATCACCATCACCAGCGGCGTCGTCACTTCGGCGAAGCCCGCGTCGAGGGCGCGGGCGTGCGATTCGGCGATCTTCTGCTCCGGCAGCGCCGGGCGTTCGATCAGTTTGACGAAAGGGAGTTTGCGCAGATAATCGAGCGATTCGTCTTCGGAATGGTTGTCGACGACGATGATCTCGACCTTGGATAAATCGGTATGCAGATTCAGCAGCCGGAGACAGATTTTGGTCAGCTCCGGGGTTTTATATTGAACGATCAGGATCGACAGGAGTTTATTCATTTTCATCTCAATTATTTAGTGATTCGATAAAATACTTCATTTCACGCCTTAAGTCAAATTCAATTTATATTGAAAGCGCATATAATCTAATGACATCTTATCGGCCCGCTCACATCCGCCTAACAATCGAAGGGTATCTTATGTAGTATCAAATCCGGAAGACCGGACGCAACCACAGGAGATACCATGAACAAACATACACGTAACTTCACCTTGATCGAACTTCTGGTGGTGATCGCAATCATCGCCATCCTCGCCGGTATGCTGTTGCCCGCGCTCAACAAAGCGCGCGCCAAAGCCAAAAGCATCTCCTGCGTCTCCAATCTGAAGCAGATCGGCGTCGCCGCCGCGATGTACGGCCCCGACAACAGCGGTTACTGCGTCCCCGCCGTATTGCCCGGCTACCAGTCGCCGGTCAACGGCAAAAAAGGCGACGGGCACTGGATCACCGCGCTCGACGACGCTTACCTCAAAAACGCGCGCAAAATGATGTGCCCGGACGAAATCACCGCCGAATGGACCGACCCGGCGGCGTCCAACTACCGCAACAACTTCGCTTACGGTCACAACCATTACATCTTCGGCTACAACGCAATCAGCTCGACCGCGGCCCAGGTGCTGAAGATTTCGACCATTCAGAAAATGATCGCCAAACAGGGCAGCAAGCCGGTTTTCGTCGCCGATTCGGCGACCATCAAACAGGACCCCACCAATGGGCGCCCCTATCTCAACGCCACCGCGATGAAGGGCGACACCACCGGCATCTATTCCGGCGCCGGCACCGCGGACTGCTGGGGGCCGGTCTACCCGCGCCACAACGGTTCGGCCAACTCGCTCTTCCTCGACGGCAGCGTCGAAGCGGTTTCGCGCCAGGCCATGATTTCAGACTACAAACAATACTTCTGTCACTACGATGATGCGGGAATAATCTTTTAATTTTATTATAATCAATGTATATGGATATTATGAAAAAACTCCGTTTCTCCCTGATCTAAATTTTTGTTGTCTTCGCGATGATGGCTTTT
>JAVBUI010000027.1:0-3827 GCA_031555495.1 Victivallaceae bacterium
TGGACCGGATGCGCCCCCTCGGTCCGGCGCGCCGGGGAGGACAATCAAAAGGTCCTCGATTGCTTCCGCAACTTTCTCGTTCTCCGGCGGAAGGAAACGAAAGCTCCGGCGCATTTCGCCGCCATTCTTGCTCCCGGCGCCGCCGGAGAAGCGATTCACGCGGTCCGGTCGCCTTCGCCGGGGGTGTTGGTTGTGTCGTTCCCGGAAGGCGATTATTGGATCTTTCACCGCCAAACCGGGTTGTTGCGGTTCGACAACATAGCCGTCCGGGGGGAATTCGGCTGCGTACGGTTGACGCCGGAGTGGAAATTGCGCGGCTATTTCGTCGTCGACGGGGAACTGCAAAGCGACACGGTCAACTTCACACTGCCGCCGGTCGAGGTGAAACAGCTTGAAACCGTTTCCGGCGACACGCTTTCTTACCGGACTCCGGTTGAAGCGGGCAGCGGCCTTGCGCCGTTTGTCCGGCTGCGGGACCGCAATGGCGCGGGATTCGGCTACCTGGTCGAATCGCACGATCTGCAGGCGCGGCGGATCAGGGGGCGGGCCACCTTCGGGCTGGAGGCCGGGGAGGGGGGCGAACGTTTCTTTTTCCGGCAGTTGCCGCATTGGCACTGGGCGCGGGACGAAATTACCGTGCAATTGTTCCGCCGCCGTGCAGGAAACTGATAAAAAACATCCCGGAAACTTGAATCTCAAGCTTCCGGGATTATACTATTCCAACGGAAAAACTCCATGAAACGAAATCTCAATACAGTTATCAAACAATATATTTATGACGAGATCCGTCGTCGTCCCGCCGAAACGGTCAAAATCGCTTCGGAACGGGAGCTTT
This sequence comes from Victivallaceae bacterium, assembly GCA_031555495.1. Taxonomy (GTDB): domain Bacteria; phylum Verrucomicrobiota; class Lentisphaeria; order Victivallales; family Victivallaceae; genus JAVBUI01. The sequence goes on from JAVBUI010000027.1 coordinate 836, forward strand.
GCGCACTTTTTCAAACCAGCCGGACGACCGTGCGCAAGGCGGTCGGCGAACTGGCCGGCGAAGGGACGCTGATCATTTGCCCCGGGTCGGGCGTTTACAGCAATCCGGGACGGCGCAATTTCTCCGCCGCCGGAGTGCTTGCTCCGGCGGTCGGCGTGGTGCTGTATCATGGCAATTCACTGTGCTTCGACGTCTACTACTGGGCGATCGTCGACGCCGCGCAACGGGAGCTCGCAACCGAAAAGGGGCTGACGCTGCCATTGCTCCAGCTCTCCGGCAATACCCCGGAGCGGTCGGCGTCGGAGATACTCAATCTGCGGCTCGACGCGCTGATCTGGCTTCACCCCTCGGAGGAGCGTTATGACACGATCCGGCTGCTGGACCGGGCCGGGCTGCCGGTGGTCTGCGTCGGACGCGCGCCGCACGATTGCCTCAACAGCGTGATGTACGACTATCCGGACGCGGGCCGGGCGGTCGCCCGTTATTTTCTCGAAAACAAAGTCGAATCGCCGGTGTTCCTCGCCGACGGGCAGGAAAAAGAGTACGCCGACATGACCCACGGCTTCTGCGAGACGATGGCCGCCGCGGGTAAAACGCCGGATTTTCGGCGTCTGCTCCTCGATACCGGGCGGATCGAGGAGGCGGTGGAGCGGTTGCGGCGCGAAGAGTTGAAAATCGACGGCGTTTTTGCGTTCGGCCGTTTTTTCTGGCAGTTTGCCGACAGCTTCCGCCGGATTTTCGGCGAAGCGGCGTTTGAAAAACTGCCGGTTGTCACCAATAAGAGTATTTACTGCGGCGGGCCGGGCCGGGCCTACCTCGATTTCGACGCGGTGACGCTCGGCAGGAGCGCGGCGGAGATCATCCGGCGGCGATTTGGCGGAGAAACGGAACCATTGCGGCTCAACCCCGCCGCGACGGTCAGGCGCGATTGAAAAAAGGAAAAAAGAATGCATTTGGCGGGCGAAAACTTGAAAGAAGTGTCGTTTCCGGTCGGGGGGATCGGGGCGGGGTGCATTGGGATTTCGGGGACGGGGCGTTTGAGCGACTGGGAGGTGTTCAACCATGCCGGGAAGCAGCTGGCCAACGGCTGTTCCCACTTCGCCGTCCGGGCCGAGCGCAGCGGAAAAGTCGAGAACGTCAAGATGCTCAATGGCGACCTTGCTCACGACCTCTCCGGTTCGTTCATGGGGCGCGAGGCGATGTTCCGCGGTTTCGGCTGGGGACCTTCCGCCGATACGATGGCGGGACTGCCGCACTTCAGCGAAACGGAGCTCGACGGGGCGTTTCCGGCGGCGGAGTTTTCGTTTCGCGACCGGGGCTTTCCGGGGGAGGCGAAGTTGACCGCCTGGAGCGCTTTTGTCCCCGGCAAGTCCGAGCTTGCTTCGCTTCCCTGTGCGATGTTTGAAATCGAGATCGTCAACAATACTGAATGTGAATATGATTACAGCTGCATCGGTGTGCTCGAAAATTTCTGGAACCTCGACGGCGCTTCCAACCGGGTGGAAAAAGAGGGTAATCTAACGAGGCTGGTGGCCGGTAACAATCGGGCCTCCGATGACTTCGAGTGCGGCGAACTGGCGCTTACGACCGATGCCGAAGATGTTTCGTTCCAGGAATATTTCTATCGCGGCGGCTGGGTCGATTACCTTGAGGTTTACTGGAACGACCTCAATACGCCCGGCAGATTCCGCAACCGAACCTACGTCGAAACGACGAAGCAGCAGCGCAACGGCGCGGGACTGCTCGCCTCCCACTTTACGCTCCCTCCCGGCAAAAGCAAGACGGTCCGCTTCATCATTTCGTGGCACGTCCCCAACCGGCGGAACACCTGGGAGGAGCCGGAGCAACTCGCCGAGGAAATGCGCCGCTCCGGCGTCGGCGAAAACCGCTGGCGCAACTATTACGCGACGCTCTGCGATTCGGCGGGCGCGGCGGCGGCGCGGATTTTCCGCGACTATGACGCGATCCGGCGCGAGGTTTTCGCTTTCCGCTCCGCGCTTCACGGCTCGACCATTCCCACGGCGGCGCTCGAGGGGGCGGCGGAAAACCTCGCCGTCCTGATTTCGCCTGTCTGCCTCCGACTGGAAGACGGCACCTTCTGGGCCTGGGAGGGCGTCGGAGTGGAGAAAGGCTCTTGTCCCGGCTCCTGCCAGCACGTCTGGAACTACGCGCAGGCACTGTCCTTGCTGTTCCCCGACCTCGAGCGCTCGATGCGCGAAGCGCACCTCAAATACGGGCTCGACGAACATGGCGGGCTCCACTTCCGGCAGATGCTGCCGTTGGGGATCAAAGCGCGGCCCGAGTGGTTCCGCCCCTGTGTCGACGGCTCCTTCGGCGAAGTGATGAAAGCTTTTCGCGAATGGAAAATCTCCGGCGACACCGATTGGCTGAAGTCGCTATGGCCGAAGCTGAAGCAGGTCGTCGCATACGCCTGGAGCGACGCTAATCTTGATCATTGGGACCCGGAAAAGAGCGGCGTCCTCGGCGGACGGCAGCACCACACGCTCGACATGGAGCTCTTCGGCGCCTCGGGCTGGCTGAACGGGCATTACCTCGGCGCATTGAAAGCCGCCTCGCAGATGGCGGCGGCCTGCGGCGACCCTGAATTCGGGCGCGAATGCGAAGAAATTCTGGCGCGCGGCATGCGCCGTACCGAAGAGGAGCTCTTCAACGGCGAATATTACATCCAGAAGGTGGACCTCGAGGATGCTTCGCTGGTCGAAGGTTTCGTCCACGAATGGGGGCACGACTATTTCGACGCCGAGCATGGCGAGCTCAAATACCAGATCGGGGAGGGGTGCTCGATCGATTCGCATCTCGCCCAGTGGTACGCGTCGCTCTATGGAATCGGCGATGTGCTTGATCCGGCGCACGTCCGTTCGACGCTCGGGGCGATTTACAAGTACAACTTTATTCCGTCGCTCCGGGAATTCGGCAATACCTGGCGTATTTTTGCCCTCAACGATGAAGCCGGGACGCTGATTTGTTCGTG
>JAVBUI010000131.1:0-6842 GCA_031555495.1 Victivallaceae bacterium
GATGCCCGCGGCGGCGGACTCAAGGTCGCGGAAGCCGTTGAAATCGGAGGGGAAAACCAACAGGATCTTGAGCTTCCGGTCCTGCCGGTTCCAGTCGCGGACGGCCGGGTTGAGCGCGAAGTTGCCGCCGTGGCCGCTGACGATGATGAGGACCCGGAAATTCTGCTCCTCCGCTTCGCAGGCTAAATCGCGGACGATCCGCATCAGCGTTTCCGGGCGCAGCGAAAAACTGCCGCGATGTCCGCTGTGTTCGAGGCTGTTGGCGATCGGTAGCGCCGGCAGCAGCGCGGCGTCGAAATGGTCCGCGAGCACTTGCGCGGAATATTCGGCGTTGAGGATGTCGGTGCCGACCGGCAGGTGGGGACCGTGCTGCTCAAGCGCGCCCACCGGCAGGATGATGATATCGCCGGGGTGCCGCTCCCAGGCGGCGGAATTGCAATGACAATCGACCATGGTGATTCCTTATCTTTAACGCGACACGTCGATGACCGGGTGCTTCCGGCACTCCGAGATGACCCGCATGAGTTCGAGCGTTTCTTCGAGCGGGACGGGCGGCGCTCCGCCGTCGATGAAGTATTGCTTCATTCCGGCGTAGAATTTCGTCCGGTCGGGGGGAGCGACGGCGATTGTCTCTTCGCGCCACGGGAGGCCGGTTTCGAGCACGTACTTGCGGTTGGTCGCGGCGAGGCCCTCCTGGAGCTCGAGGGCGGGGAGTTCGCCGGGATCGAGGTAACGGAGGCGCCATTGGTTTTCTCCCTCGACGAAACGGGCCGTGCCGCGGCTGCCGGAGACGGTCCAGGAGTGTTCTTTGAACGCGGCGGCGAGATTGATGTCGATCCTGCCCGCAACATTGTCGCGATTCCGGAGCAGCAGCGTCACCACGTCGTCGGCGTCGCCCGCGCCGACCGCGCGGAGCCTCTGGCCGCCGTCGACGGCCAGCGGCGCTCCGCCGAACATGGCAAGAAATTGGTCGATGTAATGCGCCCCGTAATTGTTGAGCATGCCGCCGCCGCAATCGAGGCGGCTCTGCCAGTCGGTCCGGCGGTTGTAGAGGTGACAGACCTGGTGCGAAAGAAAGACGCGGCCCAATTTGCCGGAGTCGAGGATTTCCCGGAGCGCGAGGAAATCCGGCAGCACGCGAAGCGGCTGGTAAACCATCAATTTTCGCCGGTTCCGGGCAGCGCAATCGGCCATCGCGCGGGCATTTTCAAAATCGTCCGCCAAAGGCTTTTCGCAGAAGACGTCGGCGCCGCGCTCCATGGCGTAAATCGCCTGCGGAGCATGAAACAAAGTCGGGGACGCAAGCACCAGGAGGTCCGGTTTTTCGCGTTCGATCATTGTTTCGAAGCTTTCGTAGGCGGTGAGGCCGGGGTACGCGGTCTCAGCTTCCAGCCGCCGCTCCGCGACCGGATCGGACGCGGCAGCGAGCCGGAAGGCCGGATCGGCGGCCAGGAGCGGCAGATGGTACTGCCAGGCGATCCGGCCGAGGCCGGAGACGACGGTTTTCAGTGGAGTCGGCATGATCGGAAAGCCTTTTTGTTATTTTTTGACCGCCAGGTCGCCGTACAGCCCGGGGTGGCGCTCGAACATGTAGAAGTTGCCGTTTTCCCCGGCTCCAGGGCCCACCGAGAGCCAGGGCAGGAAGACCGGTCTGCTGAGGTCAATGGTCACGGCGGCGTAGGTCTGCGACTTCCAGGTCTCGGCGAGGACGCTTCCGTCCGGGCCGACAACCCGGGCCGGGCAGCGGCCGGCGGGACCGGCGATGCCGGCGGCGAGGTAAATGCCGTTCTCGACCGCGCGCGAGCTCCACATCGGGTCGAAGAATTTGGCGCTGGTCGAAGCGATCGGATAGGCGATGATCTCCGCCCCCTTGAGGCGCAGGATCCGCGCCGCTTCGGGATACCAGAGGTCCCAGCAGATCAGGACGCCGACTTTGCCGCAATCAAGCTCGAAGACGGGAAGTTCCGTGCCCCAGTCGTAGCCTTTCTCGTATTCGCCGACGGTGAATTGGGTTTTGCGGTAGCGTCCGATGATCTTTCCCTGCCGGTCGATCACCACGGCGGTGTTGTAATAGCGTGTGCCGTCTTTTTCGCGCAGGCTGGCGATGACGTTGGAATTGAGCTTGCGGGCGTATTCGCCGAGCCACTCGGTATGCGGGCCGGGAACCGGCTGCGCTCCTTTGCCTTCACCGAGGTTCGGCACGCCGCGGGTCAGCAGCGTTTCCGGAAAGACGATCAAATCGAGCTTTTCGCCGTCGGCCAGGACCTGCTTGAAAACCGCTTCCATTTTCAGTTGATTGTCTTCACAGGTGGCCAGATCGTTGCCCTTGGGCGTATTTTTGACCACCGCCAGCCGGACCGGGCGTTCGGGGACGGTCGCGGCGGCGCAGGAGATGTTGCGGTAGGTGACCTCTTTTCCGGGGGCGAAGCGGATGCCGCAATTGAGCGCCACATAACGCGCCCCCTCGGGACGGCGCAGCAGCCGCGTGTACGCGGTCGCCCCCGCCGGTTCGAGGTAGGAGCTTTGCAGATTGACCCGGTCGGCGTCGAGCCAGGAGACCCGGACCGGCAAGAGATTGGCGGCGGCGAGCTTCGGCATGTCGTGCTCGACCCGGAAATGGCAGCCGGTCACGCGGTCGGGCAACTCATAAATAAACGTCCATTTGCCGAAGCTCGAATCGTTTTTGCCCAGCTTGATCCGGTAATCGCCGTCCGTATGGAAAAACTCCACTTCCTTGTGCTGGGGAGGCATATAGGTGACCGCCTCGATGAGGCGCGGTTCATCCCCCGGCACCGCGGCGGTCTTCTCCGCCGTGGCGCAGCCCGCCAGAGTGATTGCCAATGCTCCGGCCACGATTTGGACGAAATATTTTTTCATGATCCAGCCTCTTTGTGATTGTGTTTCATGCATTATTTTTTCGTTTCGATGGGCGTGGTTCCCTGGGTCAGCGCGGGACTGCGGAACTGCACTTTTCCGGTGCCGTTCTGGAACTGCAAATAAAAGGTGACGCTTTTGACCGGCTTGGCCGGCTGGTAGGTGCGCGAAACCTTTTTCCAGTCAAAGGCGGCGCCGTCGCCCGCGCCGACATTGACCCAGCCGACCTTGGTGTCGTCGTTGAACACCAGGTCGATCCTCACGCCGTAGTTGCCGCCTTTGGCTTCTTCGCGGTTCTCCGCTTTGGTTTCGGCGGCGAAGGTAAGCGGCAGCGCTTCGGTCTGGTTGAGCTCAAGTCTGGCGGTCATGGCGCTGACCGCTTTGGCGTTGTCGGAGACGACGGTATAGACTTTGTCCTGGAGCGTGGTGGTCGCCGGATTGGAGATGGTCAGCGTTTCGGGCAGGAGGTTGCCGTCCGCGGCCGGGGCGGCCTGCAATGCGGCAGCACAGCAGAGAGCGAGAAGGAGGGGCAGCTTTTTCATGGTTTTTTTCTTCCTTTCCTGAGTTGCTGGGATCCTGATATTGATTCAAAGAGCTGGACATGCTGATAAATGCGGCGCGGCCCGGAGCCGGGGTTCTCGATCCGCCGGAGGCATTCGTCGAAGGCGAGCTCTCCCATCGCCGGGTAATCGGGGCCGATGGTGTCCACCGGCTGGAACTCTGGAATGATCCGGGACTTGGCATCGATGGAAAGTACACAGATTTCGTCGGCCAGCCGGCGGCCGGTCTCTTGCAATACCGCACGGGCGCAGCGTTCGAAATTCGAGCCGCTGACGAAGAGGAAGCCGGTGTCATCATCAGAGAGCCGGAGGCATTCTCCGGCGTTTTCGGCGTCGATCGCGGCCATCCGGAATTCGCCGGGCCAGTTCGCTTCGAAGACTTTGGCGCGGAAGTCGAAGACGTCGGCAATCACCCCTTTGGGCTTCGGCGGCGAGCAGCAGATGATCCGGTGCCGTCCCCGTTGCCGGAAATAGTCCGCCGCCAGCTCCGCCGTCATCACCGGGTCGAGGTCGACCGTCGAGGCGAAGCCGTAGGCATTGTGCATATTGACCGCCACACAGGGCCGGGTGCGCGGGAGCTCCCGTGCGACGGTGTCGTAGATCCCGATCAGCATTACCGCGTCGAATTGTTCGGCGTAGCGTTCGAGCATTTCGGGCGAATAGTCGGCATGGGGAGTAAACTGGAGATGAAGCCCGCAGCCGAGCGCGGCCGCCCGGCGCTGGACGCCGGAGAGAATCCGTCCGCAGTAGGAACCATCCGGATTGTATCTTTCGAGCAGAACGCCGATGTTGTAAGCGGCGTTTGCATTTTTTTCGCGCCGACGGACGAAAGCGCCCGCGCCGTGACGGAGTTCAATGAGGCCGTGTTTTTCGAGCGAAGCAAGTCCGCGCCCGGCAGTCCCCTTGGTGAGATTGAATTTGATGCAAAGGTCGCGCTGGGCGGGCAGTTTGTCTCCGGGAGCGTAAGCGCCCGAGGTGATCATCGCCTCGAGGTAAGCGACCATTTCGCGATAGAGCTTCGGTGAAGGCATGGCGGTCCCCGCGGTTTTCAGTTGAATACGGGATAATTTGTGGCCCAAAGTGCCCCATTTTGTTATTATAAGTATAGTGTGTCTTTTTTGCAATGTCAAGGGCCTGGAAGAAAAAAAGAGGATTTTTTTGATTTGCAGGAGATATGGGAGGAGGGAAAGACAATCGGACGGAAAGGCCGTATGGGCGACAGGCTGCTTCGCTCAATCGCGCGTCGCACCCCGCTTCGCTTGGCGCGATGCTTGTTTCGCTTTCGCAGAAGGGTGTCGGCTCCGGCCGCACAGCGGCCCTGACTATCACCGCTCCGCTGTCGCGGGTGCCAGGAGCTACATCAAACGTCGTTCCAAGGTTCCCGGGCCGAGAGAGCGAAGCGACCGGCCCGCTATCCCGAGGCCGACGTTCGGCTTAATCCAGCCGCAGGATGTTCTTGAAGGCCTTCTCCAGAGAATCAATTGTGATCGGTTTGGAGAGCACGCCCGCAAAACAGGCCACGTCCGCCGCCGGCAGCTGGGTGTCCGCCGTCACCGCCATGACCGGAATATCACAGGTCAAGGGATCGTTTTTGAGCAGCTTGGCCAGCTCGACGCCGCTGGTCTCCGGCATCCAGATGTCCGTCAGGATCGCGTCGAAATCACGGTCGGTCTTCAAATGCTCCAACACCGCCGCCGCCGAGTCGAGCGACACGAATTTCACATTGATACGCCTCAGCATCGCGCCGAGCACCAGCAGATTCACCGGAACGTCGTCGACGATCAGGACGCGCTGCTTCTTGTCCGGTTCCGGCAGCTTCTCGATCTTCAGCATCTCGGTATTGGTGTTCTGGGCCGGCACGAATTCCACATTGGCAATCCTGACGGTAAAGGTGGTTCCGACGCCCGGTTCGCTTTCCAGCGTGATCGAGGCGTCCATCTTGTCGAGCAGCCGCTTGGTGATCGCCAGCCCCAGCCCGGAGCCTTCGTAAATCCGCTTGCCGCGGGTTATCGTGTCCTGGATGAAGGGATCGAAAATATTGGATTGCTGCTCCTTGGAAATCCCGATGCCGCTGTCGCTGACGCACAACGTCAACTCGCCTGTTTTGCCGCCTCCGGCGGGGACAAACTTCGCGCTGAGCTCGACGAAGCCGTTCGCCGTGAATTTGAACGCGTTGCCGAGCAGATTCAACAGCACTTGCCGCAGCCGGAGCGCATCCACCAGGATCGTGCCGGGCAGATCCTCGAGATTGACCCGGAAATCCAGGCCTTTTTCCGCGGTTTTGAGCTTGAAAACGTTTGCCACTTCCTTGATGACCACGCTGATGTCGGTTTCGGCCGGAGTGAGGCTCATCTGCTCGGCTTCCAGCTTCGAGAGGTCCAGCACGTCATTGACCAGATTCAACAGCGTGGAGCCGGAGAAACTGACCGAACGGAGGTACTCTTCCTGGGTCGACCGGTCGAGCTGGTCATGCAGCATCAGCTCGCTGAAGCCGATGATCGCATTGAGCGGCGTGCGCAACTCATGGCTGACGGTGGCGAGGAAGTAGCTCTTGGCGCGGTCGGCCACCAGGACCTTCTCCATCGAAAGCTCCAGCTCACGCTTCTGACGCTTCTGTTCGTCGATGTCGATTTCCGCCTTGAGCACATACAGCATTTTTCCGTTGCGGTCGAAAACCGGCTGCGCCGTTCCGATTTGCCAAAAACCGCGGAATTCGTATTCCTTGCTGCATGGCTTCTGTGTCGCGATGGTTTCCCTGACCGGACAGTGTTCCGGCGGCGCGCCGCACTTGCAGATGGAATCATAACAGTAGGTGTCTTTGACCTCCTCCCAGGTGGCGTTGATTCCTTCGCGCTTCAGGGCGCTCGGGTTCGCCGCCAGAAGCTTGTAGTCGAGACCGACCATCGTGAGCGGAATCGTGATGTTGTCGACGGTCTGCTTCTGCAGATAAATGCTGTCTTCCAGAAGCTGTCGCTGTTTTTCGCGGTCGTAGGCGAGCTGAAACAAGCTCGCGACGCCGGTGATCGTGTGAATGTCGCAATCGGTGAATTTCCGTTTTTTGCGGTAAAAATCCATGCCGACGAAGCCGTAAAGTCTGTTGTCGAGCCAGATGCCGCTGCCGAGCATGGACTTGATCGCGAGCGGCTGCAATTGTTTGAAATCATTGCCGAAGATTGCCGGCGGGTTGTCTAGATCGTCGAGCGCCAGCGGCTGGTGATCGAGCATGTGGCCCGTGAAGTTGGCAAAGGAGCGCATATCGACGTCCTGCATCCTGTCGATGAGCGAGTATTCCGGGGCGCGGCACCATTCGTGCGTATTGGAGGAGGTCTCATATTGATCGCCGGAGTAACGGAACACGCAGCAGCGGTCGGCGTCGAAACTCTCGCCGACGAGCCTGAGCATTTCGTT
>JAVBUI010000366.1:0-6961 GCA_031555495.1 Victivallaceae bacterium
CGGGAAGGCCCGGGTGAATTCTCTCACTTCTTCGCCCAACTGACGCAGCGCCGGCTCGTCGTCGCGCAGCGCTGCGCCGCGCTCGAGGAAATCGGCGATCTTCACCATTTCCACTTCCTTCATGCCGCGGGTGGTGACCGCCGGGGTGCCGACCCGGATGCCGGAGGTGACGAAGGGCTTTTCGGGGTCGAAGGGGATCATGTTCTTGTTGACCGTGATCCGGGCGAGGTCGAGCGCGTTGGCGACGACTTTGCCGGTGACGCCCTTGGGGCGCAGGTCGATCAGCATCAAGTGGTTGTCGGTGCCGCCGGAGACGATCCGGAAGCCGTGCTTCGTCAACTCCGAAGCCAGCTTGGTCGCGTTGAGCTTGAGCTGCTTCTGGTAGGCTTTGAATTCCGGGGTCATCGCTTCGGCGAAGCAGATCGCCTTGGCGGCGATCACGTGCTCGAGGGGGCCGCCCTGGAGGCCCGGGAAAATCCGGGAGTTGATCGCTTTGATGTATTCCGCCTTGCAGAGAATCAACCCGGAACGGGGGCCGCGGAGCGTTTTGTGGGTGGTGGTCGTCACCACGTCGGCATACGGCACCGGGTTCGGGTGTTCGCCCGCCGCGACCAGGCCCGCGATGTGGGCCATGTCGACGAAGAACTTCGCGCCGACTTTATCCGCAATGGCGCGCAGACGCGGGAAGTCGATGGTGCGCGGATAGGCGCTTGCGCCCGCCACCAGCATCGCGGGTTTATGTTCGAGTGCGAGGCGCTCGACTTCATCGTAATCGATGCACTCGGTTTTGGCGTCGACGCCGTAAGGGATGATGTTGTAAAGCATTCCCGAGAAGTTCAGCGGGTGGCCGTGGGTCAGGTGGCCGCCGTGGTCGAGGCTCATCGCCAGTACGGTGTCGCCGGGCTTGACCAACGCCATGTAGACCGCCATGTTGGCCGGGCTCCCCGCGTGGGGCTGGACGTTGGCGGCTTCGGCGCCGAAGAGTTTGCAGGCTCGTTCGATCGCGATCGATTCGACTTCGTCGACGAATTCGCAGCCGTTGTAATAGCGTTTGCCGGGGTAGCCTTCGGCGTATTTATTGGTCAAAACCGAGCCCTGGGCGGCGCGGACGGCGCAACTGGTGAAGTTTTCGGAGGCAATGAGCTCGATGCCGTCGTTCTGGCGGGCGGCTTCGGCGTCGATCAGCCGGGCGATTGCCGGATCGGCGTTGCGGACGGCGGCGATGTCGTCGTAGGTGGCAATTTCGACCTCTTCGAGGCGGCGGGCGTGGCGCTCCTCACCCTGGAAACGGGTGGCGAGGAACTTCGAGAGCACCAGCGATGCGGCGGAGAAATCTAGCTTGTCGCCGGAGAGGACGAGCACGTTGGCGGCGTTGTGGCGGCGGCTTTTTTCCGCCTCCTCGGCGGTGTCGGCCACCACCGCGCGGACGCCGTGGTAGCGGTTGGCGGCGATCGCCATCCCGAGGCCCGAACGGCAGAGCAGCAAGCCGCAGTCGGCTTCGCCGCGGACCAGCGCGCTCGCCACCGCCGCGCCGAAGACCGGGTAGTCGTCGGAGGGGTAAAAGGCGGCGGCGCCGCTGTCGACCACGGTCACGCCGGGGAGGGTGCCGAGCGAGGCCGCGAGTTGGTTCTTGAGTTCAAATCCGCCGTGGTCGGCGCCGATGGCGATCCGCATATCGGCGGGATCGAAGTCCAGTTTGCAACAGTTCATTGTGAAAAAAACTCCTTGTATGCTATATGTTAATTGACTGAAATCCGTTGAAAAAGCGCGTCGAGCGCGGGGCGCATCGATTCAAAGGTCCGGCGGTAATGCGTCACGCTGCCGCCGAAGGGGTCGGGAACGTCGTCGCGGCCCAGGAGGAGAATGCATTTGTCCGCGGCTCGGGGGGCGTGGTCGAGCACCGCGTAACGGTGCCCTTCGGTCATTGCGACGATGAGGTCGCACGACTCGATCATCGGGGCCGAGAGCCGGGAGCTCCGGAAATTGGAGAGGTCGATGCCGAGCTCCTCCATCACCGCCGAGGCCGCTTCGGACGCGGGCGCGCCGGGCCACGCGCAACTTCCGGCGGAGAGGACTTCAATATCGTTCCTTCCCGCCTTGCGGCAGAGCGCGCCGAAGTAAGCTTCCGCCATCGGGCTTCGGCAACTGTTTCCGGTGCAAACAAATAAAATGCGCATACGACCTCGTGAAAACAATAGATGTTTTACTATACACCCGATTTCCGAAAAGTCACTTCCGGCGTTGCAAAAAAGCAGTGAAAAAGATTTGGGCGGGTTGACGAAAATCGATCTATAAAAAAGGACTTTTATGGCTGCTTTCGAAAAAACACCCGATCAGCTCCGGGCTTTGAAACTGTTGGGTTCCGGGGCGCGCAACACGCTGCTCTTCGGCGGTTCGCGTTCGGGGAAGACTTTCATCCTGATTTACGCGCTGCTGGTGCGGGCAATCCGCGAGCCGGGGAGCCGTCACATCATTTTGCGTTTCCGCGCCAACGCGGTGCGGCAATCGGTCCGGCTCGATACCTTGCCGAAGGTGATCCGCCTCGCGTTTCCGGGGCTCACTTTCACTGAAAACGCCACCGACGGCTATATCACGCTTCCCAACGGCTCCGAAATCTGGTTCGGCGGTCTCGACAGCGACGACCGGGTGGACAAGATTCTCGGCAAGGAATTCGCAACCATTTATTTCAACGAGTGTTCCGAAATCTCCTACGAAGCCGTCGCCACCGCGCTGACCCGGCTGGCGCAGCGGACGAAGTTGATTAATCGCGCTTATTTCGACTGCAATCCCTCGGGGAAATCGCACTGGTCGTACCGGCTTTTCGTCGAAAAGACCGATCCGGTGTCGAAGCTGGCGCTGCCGAATCCGGGGAATTATGCGGCGATGACGATGAATCCGGCGGGGAACCGGGCGAATCTGCCGCCGGGGTATCTGGAGGAGACGCTTGCTTCGCTGCCGGAACGTCAGCGGCGGCGTTTCCTGCATGGGGAATTTCAGGAGGACCTGGCGGGGGCGCTGTGGAATTACGGAATGCTTGAGAGGTGCCGGAAAAACGCGGTGCCGGAGTTGAGCCGGGTGGTGGTTGGGGTGGACCCGGCGGTGACCTCGGGGGAGAATTCGGACTTTACGGGGATTGTCAGCGCGGGACGGGGGACGGACGGGAATATTTACATTCTGGGGGACGCGTCGTGCCGCGGGACGCCGCGTTATTGGGGGGAGAGGGTGATTGCGGAGTATCATTTCAGGGCAGCGGACCGGGTGGTGGCGGAGGCGAACAACGGGGGGGAATTGGTGGAGTCGCTGCTGCGGACGTTTGAGGATGATTTGAGTTTCAAGGCGGTGCGGGCGGCGCGGGGGAAAATCGCGAGGGCGGAGCCGGTGGCGGCGCTTTATGAGCGCGGGAGGGTGTTTCACGCGTCGGTGTTCCCGGAGTTGGAGGAGGAGATGTGCGGATTTCTGCCGTCGTCGAATTTCAGCCCGGACCGGCTGGACGCGATGGTGTGGGCGGTGACGGAACTGATCGGCGGAGCCCCGGCGGCGGAGAGGTTCGTGTGGGCGTAGGGCGCGGAGCCCTTTGGCGGAGTGCGAGGCAGCTGCCTCGCCGACTTCGTCCGGGCACAGCCCAGCTCAAGAAACGCGACGCAGCCGCGGTGCGGAGCCCAGCCCGGGCAAAGGCCGCCAGGCCGAAGCGACCGTCCTCCCCGGGACTCAATGACGCGTAACACATAAAGAACAATAAATTCTTTCAAATCCGAGTGAAAAAAGAGTCAGGAAATGATATATTATTCCCCAATTCAAATTTGGATGATCGAAAAAAGGGGAATCATATGCGGTTGATTTGTCTCTTCTTCCTGCTGCTTGCATCCGTCGCCGGAAACGGCGGAACGCCGGAGCCGACGCTTTCCTTCGAGGGGCAGGCCGGTTATTCCCAGAGCGTCGTGGTCGGCTTCGAATCGGGCGGCAGGCTTGAATTCGTTCTTCCTCCGGGCCATCACGTCATGGGAAGCGTCTTCGGCGTCGATGGCAAAACGCTTCACCAGGGCGATTTGATCGCCAAGAAGCGGACGCAGATTCAGGAATACGAATTTGCCACCGCCAAACTCCGCCTCGAACGGGCGCAAACGATGCTCGGAAATCTGGAAAAAGAGTACTTGCGCAACCGCCCGCTGAGGGAGAAAAACGTCATCAGCGAACACGCGTTCCTCGAGATCGAAACCCAATACCGCTCCGCGCAACTCGAAGTCCGGGATGCGGAGGTTCAGTTGATGAGCGCCGAAGCGGCGCTTGACAGCTGCTGGATCCGTGCTCCTTTCGACGGCGTCATCGAAGAGGTTTTCATCGCTCCGGGCTCTTCGGTGCTGGACGGAGCCCCCTTGCTGCGGCTTTCGATGATCGACCCGATCAGGATCACGTTTCAGGCTTCGCCCGCCGACCGGGAACGCCTGAACCGGGCGGAGGAGATACTGGTTTACCGCGAGGGGGACAAGGAGCCCCGGAAGGGCTGGATTTCCGGCGTTTCCGCTCACGGCGGAACAGTCTCCTGCCTGGTCGCCAATCCGCTTTCGGAGCCGGGCGGCGCCAATTTCTTCGACGATGTTTCGCAGGCGCTTCATCTTTCCGGGCGGGAAAACCGCAATACTTTGTATGTACCTTCTGAAATCACCGATGAATGGCGTGACGTCTCATTGACCGGCCGCGCCGGGATCTGGATATCCTGGGGGGCGGTCAAAAAGGATAAAGAGGGGGCTTTCGTCTGGCGTGTGGATGGTGAAAACGGGAAAAACCGTTTGACGAAAGTCCGGATTTCGCTGACTCCGCAGGTTATTTTTTATGGGAATTCACTGTTGATCGGGCTTGCGCCGGATACTGTGCTTGCGGCGGGCGACCGTCTGGCGGCGGCGGTTCCGGAGGGGTTTGAGTCGGGCGGGGAGGCGGTCTACCAACGCCGTGACCACCGCTTCCACGCCGGCGACAAAGTCCGCGTGGAAATCCGGCTGAAAAAATAAAAAAAAGAAAAAAAGAAAAAACCGCCGCCAGGCGGAATCCCGGCCAGCGTTCGGCTGGTCGCAGTCCAGCGCGCGAACAGCGCTGGTCGCTCGCCTTGGGCGAGCGAAGCTAAGCGCAGCGCTCCCCCCAACGTCGGCGGAGCCGACACAGTCCTGCGAAAGCGAGGTCGGCAGCCGAAGTCACAACGTGACCGGCGAACGACATCGAGCGAAGCAGTGGAACGGGCGAACCTTGAACGACGTTTGATGTAACTCCTGGCACCCGCGACAACGGAGCGGTGATAGTCAAAGCTGCTGTGCGGCCCCTTTGGAATCCCGGCTGACCGCCGGCCTCGGGATATTGGGAATCTCCGATAAAATCGGGTCAAAAAATATAAGGAAACAAAAGATGCTGAAGAAACCCTTTTTGCTTCTCGCGGCGCTGGCCTCGGCAGCCGTGCTGGCCGGGTGTTGTTCGTCCGGCGACTCCACGGCGGTTTACGTCAACGGCAAGGTTTATACCGCCGACGCCGAGCAACCGGCGGCCACGGCTTTTGTGGTGAAAAACGGCAAGTTCGTTTATGTCGGCGACGACGAGGGGGCCTTGAAGTACGGCAAGGGCAGCGACTTGCAGGGGAAACGCGTGATTCCCGGGATGGTTGATTCCCATTGCCACCCGGTACTGGTTGCGGGCATCGACGCCCTCGGAACGATCACCGTGCCCTCCAATCTCGATTTGCACCAAACGCTCGCTTTCCTCAAGGAAAAGGCGGCCGGCAAGGACTATAAAGACCGCGCCTTCATTTTCGGCTTCGGTTTCGGCATCAAATGCCATCCGAACCTGGCCGTCGACCTCGACAAAGCGATTCCCGACCGTCCGGCGGCGATTCTGGGCGCGGACGGGCACAGCATGTGGCTCAATACCAAAGCAATGGAGATGGCGAAGCTGACCAAAGACACGCCGGACCCGATCCCCGGCGGCAGCTACTTCGAGCGCGACGCCGACGGGAACCCCACCGGTTACGTGGTGGAGGTGACCGCCGAATTCAAGCTTTTGCGCGAACTCGGCGTTGTCCGGTCGAAACACGTGGTGGAGGGCATGCCCGCCGTTCAGTCGGTTTTTGTCAGAAACGGCATCACCGCTGTTTTCGAGGCCGGTTTCGGCGCGATTCCCGAGCGGGTCGGGCTTGAAGCGCTGCGGGAACTGGAGAAGCGCGATCAGTTGACGATGCGCTTTTTCACCAGCTATTTCTACTTCGGCCGCCATCTCGATTCGCCGCAGAATATGCTTAAAACAATGAAGGCCAACAATCGGGAATTCAACACCGATCTCCTGCGAGCCGATACTTTGAAGATGATCGGCGACGGGACGCTCGAGGTGCAGACCGCCTGGATGCACCGGAATTTCCTGGCTCCGGCCAAAGGCGGCGGCGCGCCGCTTCTGACCATGGAGGATATGCTTCCGGCGGGCAAGCTTGCCGCGGCGGAGGGGTTCAACATTCACAACCACGCGATCGGCGACCGGGCGATCACCGAAGCGCTGGATCTTGACGAAAAGCTCGGCAAAATCAAGGGGACCAAGACGATCTGCCACGGGCAGGTGATGCCTCCGGGCGGGGTTCAGCGTTTTATCGGGCAGAAGGATGTGTTTTACCAGACTACGCCGTGCTGGATCGAGGCTGACGAGTATACCGAAAACGTGTTGGGCCGGGAGCGTTATTTGGCGCAGATGCCGCTTGGCGCGCTGGTTCGGGGCGGGGTGTTGATTACTTTCGGCAGCGACTTTCCGGCGTCGGACGGTCCGATCGGAGTGAATGCGTTCTTCAATATGTGGTATGCGGTGAATCGCGGAGTTGACGCGTCGATTGCGCCGCCGAGGGCCGAGGCGGTTACGGTGAAGGATTGCATCGATGCTTACACGATCAACGGCGCGAAACAGTTGGGCGCGGCGGACCGGATCGGGAGCATTACGGCCG
>JAVBUI010000321.1:0-4178 GCA_031555495.1 Victivallaceae bacterium
CGCCGAAGGCCGAGCGCCGGGCGTGAAAATAGAGCAGCGTGGCGTAGGGATAGCCGCTGAAGCTGTAAGTCGCGGTGGAGGACGCAAGGACGCCGGAGCCCGCCGCGCTTTTTTCGCGGTGAAGGAGCATGTCGAGGAAGAGCTGGTCGCCGCGTTTGAGGAAGTCGGCGGCGCGCGGATCGTCGACGCCGTCGCCGCTTGCCGCGATTCCGGCGAAAAAGAGCATCGCCCGCTCGCCGTAATTGCCGTCGCCGGGGCCGCCGATGGTGCGGCGGAATTTGAATTTCCCTTCCGGTTGCGCATTGGAGACGTAATCCAAAATCGGCAGCAGCAATTCGCGTTGTTCCTCCGGCGTCAGCTCGGCGGCAATCCAGTCGTAGGCGACGACGGCGTTGAGCTGAACGTTGGCCTGCCAGCCCATCCAGAGTTCGGCGCGGGCGGTCCAGTCGAGGACCTTGGCGGTGAGGCGAAGGTAGTTTTGGGTCTTTTCAAGATATTGCTTTTCGCCGGTGACGAGATAAACCAGCGCCGAACGGACGGCCTGGTCGCCGCCGTTATAGACGAAGAGCATCGAGCCGTAACGCGAGGGGCGGTCCGGCTTGATTTTGCCGCCGGGGAGGACCGTAAAGAGCTCTTGTTTGAGGATCATCGGCGCGTCGGCGGGGAGAAGGTCGACCTCCTTTTTGATTTTTGCGAATTGGTCGGCGCACTGATTTCTGGCGCGTTCGCGCATCGCTTCGAGGCCGTCGCGGTTGAGGAAGAGGCGCGGATGATCGGGCCGGAGTTCCGCGGCGAAAGCGCTTGAAATGATACAGAAGGCGGCGAGAATGAGTCGGAATTTCATAAAAAATCGTCCTTGTTTGATCTTTTCTATTAGTATAGTCGTTAAAAAGAAATAAAAAATGGAAAAATGAAATAGATGTGGTAAATTTGAAATGTCACACGCAAAAGGAGCCGCAGAATAATGGTTGAGGATATTTTTCAAATCCGGATGAACCGCCGGTATTACCGGCTGGCGCTCGACGACTTCGGGCGCATGAAGTACAGCGTGCTCGATCCGGCCTGGCACCGGCACGCGGTTTACCATTTGATTTTAATTTCAGCGGGGGCGTGCATCGTTGAATTCGACGACCGGCTGATTTTTCGGCTGGAACGGAACGACCTGCTGTTCATCAATCCCCTGGTGAAGCACCGCTTCCGGCTGCTGCCGAACCAGACCGTGGAGCATACCACGATGCTCTGGCGTTTCGTCGACGGCAAGCGGCAGTCGGGGCGCTTTGCCCTTCAGGAGCTTTACGGGGTTCCGGCGGCGGCGGCGGAGAAATTCGTGATCGTGAAGCTTTCCGACATGGAGAGCATGAGGTTGGGGGAAATGCACCGGCAGGTACTCAATCTGTTGAAAAAACAGGCGCCGGAAGCGACGCTGCCGCCTTTTTTCTTCGGCAGCTGGCTCGCGTTTTTTGCGCCGGTCATTTTGCGTTCCCGCGCGCCGGAGGAGGACGGTTCGCCGCAGCTGGTCGACCGGATGACCGCCCACCTCCGCGAGGCGGTTGGAGACAAAAATTTCGACAACGAAGCGCTCGGAGAAAAGCTCGGGCATCACCACAACTACCTCAACCGGGTCTTCCGCGAAAAGACCGGTTATTCGCTGCGGCAGTTCCTGATCCTGCTGCGGCTCCGCAAGGGGTGCGAATTGCTGCTGCGGGGCAACCTGACGATCCAGGAGATCGCGGAGCGCTGCGGCTTCGCCGAGGCCGGGTATTTCAGCAAAGTTTTCCGCAAATACTGCCTCCTCTCGCCGGGGGAATTCCGGCGGAAGGAGGTCGATATGCCGGGCTTTCTGCGTCAGCGCGAATCCCTTTTCGGCGCGCCCGCCGAGCTCAATAACCCGGCGAACCGGGTTGAGATGGAATAAAAAGAAGCTTCGTTCCCGCGCCCGCGATCAAGCCGGATTTAGTATATTCGAGTACTGTTACCGGAGCGGCGGTTTTCAACTCGGCAACCGGATTGCCGTCCCGGTCGAAGAACAGCACCGCGTCCCGCGTCCCGACTGCGATCCTGCCGGGGGCGAGACCGAGCGTCAGCGGCTCCGAAGGAAGCGCGACGCAGCGCCGGAGCTTGAAGGCTTTGTCGAAGATGTAGAGGAGTTTCTTCGACGTCGTCACCACGATTTCGGCATTCCCGTCGCCGTCGAGGTCGGCGGCGGCGATGCCCCGGACGTTGCGGGGCGACAGCGCGCGCTTCGCGTAATCGGCGGCGTTGGGGATTTCGCCGGAATCGAGGTTGACTCCGGCGCGGACCCGGCCGTTGTATTCCCAGAGCATCGCGCCGTTTTGTGCGCCGTCGAAGACGCCCAGGAGGAGTTGTTCGTCCTTGTCATCGAGCCGGACGGTCCGGAGTGAATGCTTGCCGACGCCGGAGAAACCGTAACTGTTCATTACCGAGCCGCGATGGTTCTCGATCATGTAGCTGTTGCGCGACACGATTTTTCCTTCTTCCGCCAGCAGTGACCACACGGTCGGCCAGGCGCCGAAGGCCCGCGAGGCGAAGAGCCGCGCCGGGCGGTCCTTCTCCGCCGCGAAAAAGGCGAAGTCGGTCACGGGGCCGTAATCCTGCCAGAACCTTGCTTCGGTTTTACCGCCCGGCGCGATCACCTCGACCGTCCCGGTCGAACCGGCGAAGAGGCGGCTTTGCCCCGGAATCAATTCACCCGCGGTGAGCGCATAAACGCCGGGATAGGCCTCCTTGAACCAGTAGACTTTGTTGGTGGCGATGAATTCAGGGGCGCTCTCGGAGCGGACGCTCCAACGCTCTTTGCCGTCGGGAGCAAAGGCGCGGATCATTTCGGAGCGGTTGCCGGTAACGATGAGGTTTTCCGCTTTCCAATAGCAGAGCGCTCCAATTTCGGCTTCGAGAGTTTTGCGCCACAATTCCTTGCCGTTTTCACTGAACAACGCCAGCGTTTTGCCCGCCGCCACTGCGAAGTGGCCCGGAAAAACGGCGGTCAGGTTGAGCGGAGCATCGAAAGCGGCTTCGGCGGCGACCTTGGGGGAGGGGAGCGGGAGAACGGCCGCCTTGCCGGTTTTTGCGGCGGCGGTGAAAATCGCGGCCGCGTCGCGTTCGAGCGTCGACGCGCCGGGAATCGCGAACGAAACGGTCGATTTGGCGGTCGCGCCGTTCTCCTCCAGGATGGCGAGTACTTTCGTTTCCGCGTCGTAATCAAAGGCCACCGGGCGCGGCCGCTTGAAGAGGCCGGGAACTTCGGAGACGTTCCAGCCGGCGAGGTGCGTTTGTTCCACCAGGAGCAGTCCGTTTCCCGAGGGGATGGCGAGCGCGTACTCCGGGAGCGACAGCGCGGTGCGTCCGTCGGGGGCGGCGGCCGCGATTGTTTTTTCGGAAACGCCGGGGCGGAGCAAGCTGATGAAGGTGGTTGCTTCGCCTTTTTTGAGCGGGCGCAACGCGACGAAGGAGCCGGTTTTGCCGGGGACCGCCGCGCCGCCGTCGGCGCCGGTGAGCAGGACGGAACGGAGCTCGGTTTCGCTTTCGAGGGTGGTGCCGATGGTGAAGCGGTTTTCCCGCGTTCCCAGCGCAAGCCCGCCCACGGCCCAGCTGCCGGGGACGGCGGAGTGAAGTTTCAACTGATGCCGACCGGCGGCAAGGTGGTGGAGCCCGAGCGCAATTCGTTTGAATGCGTTTTCCTCGCCGGGTGCGAAGGAGGATTTGGCTTCCAGTTCTTTGCCGTCCAGGGTGAAATGGAGTTCGCCGGTGCTTGCGGGCAACGCGAGAAGGTGGATCGCAAGCTCGCCTCCGGCGGCCTCGGCGAGGTCGAAGTCGAAGGTCACCGGGAGTTTCTCGAAAACGGTCGCGCCGGTGAATTCGTTGTAGGCTTTGTTCCCCCCGCATTCCGCCGCCCGGAAGAGGTCGCGCCCGTCGAGCCGCAGCGCGGTTCCGGCGGGGAGGGCGCTTGCCGCTTCGAGGACGAAGTCGCCCGTCTGGTTGATCCGGGACCGGGTGTAGGGCGCGAAGCGGAAGAGGTTCTCCAGCCGCGAAAGGAAGTCGGCGCGGGGCTCGATCCGGTCGAAGACCAGCAGGAATTTTCCTTTGCGGAACAGCATGGCCCTCGTCCAGTCGTGGTCGTTGTAGTCGCGGACTTTGCCGGAGAAAATGAGCGTTTCCCC
>JAVBUI010000323.1:0-4575 GCA_031555495.1 Victivallaceae bacterium
GGGCTCAGCGTCGGAACTACGTTCCTCTTCTTGAGCTGGGGGCTTCGCCCGGCGACGGCGAGGCTCCGCCTCACACTCCGCCAAAGGGCTGTGCGCCCTTTGGATTCCGCACCAGGGCCGCGTGGCGTGAGGCCCCGTCGCTCCGCTCCCTCAGGGCTTGAACACCCTTCCTATCGCCTCGCGGATCTCCTCCACTTCGCACATCCGGCCCTGTCCGTCCGGGCCGCAGGCCACCCGGCCGAACGCCGGTCCGACGAAGTCCACTCCACGGCTGCGGAGCAAACTTACGTTTGCGGCCACCGCCGGATGCTTCCACATCTCCGGATTCATCGCCGGCGCCAGCAGCACCGGGCAGGCGCACGAAATAGCAAACGTCGTCAGCGCGTCGTCAGCGATGCCGTGCGCGTATTTTCCGAGAAAATTAGCCGAACAAGGCGCCACCACAAAAAGTTCGGCCCCGTCGGCCAGCGCGACATGCTCCGGCTTCCAATCGGGCGCGTCCCAGAGCGATGTGATGACCGGACGGCGCGACAGGGTCTGGAACGTCAGCGGCGTGACGAAACGCGCGGCGTTTTCCGTCATGACCACCTGAACGTCGTAATTGCCCTGAACGAGCTTGCTGCAAAGGTCGGCCGCCTTGTAAGCGGCGATGCCGCCGGTGACGCCGAGGACGATAACGTGTTTTTTCACCCTAAAACTCACTTTCTTCGAGGCGCGAGGTGCGGAATCGGAAGCTCCGGATCACCGAGGCCAGGTCGCGCGCCCCTTGCTCCCGGTCGCCCGAGACGACCGTGTAATCGTATTCACGCCAGAACGACAGCTCCTCGCGGGCTTTGCCGAGCCGGAGCCGGATCTGTTCTTCGGAATCGGTGCCGCGGCCGCGAAGACGGCTCTCCAGCACCTCAAGCGACGGCGGCACCAGAAAAACGAATTCGACCGCCGCCGCCAGTTCCGGATCGTTTCCGGCGGCCGCTTTGATCTGCATCGCGCCCTGGACGTCGATGTCGAGCAGCACGTCCCGCCCCGCCGCCACCCGGTCGAGCACCTCGCGGCGCAACGTCCCGTAGCGTTTGGCGAAAACCCCGGCGTGTTCGATGAATTCGCCGTTGTTCCGGCGGAGTTCAAACTCCTCGTCGCCGATAAAATAGTAGGAAACGCCGTGAACTTCCCCCATCCGCGGCGGACGCGTGGTGCATGACACCGAAAACTCCAGATCCGGCATCTCCTGCCGGATCAGTCCGATCAAAGTAGATTTGCCGACCCCGCTCGGGCCGGAAAGTACGATGGCGCATCCCGCTTTACGTTTCAATTATCCTCCCCCATGAATTTCAAACTGCCCAGGCAATGATTTTCCCAGCCCGGGAAGTTCCACTTCTCCGGAACGTCCCGGCACGGCCCCGGTTTGACCGGATTGATCGCGCATCCGGTCGGCTCCTCGATGAAAAAAATACACGCGCCGTCCGGCTTTTCGATCAACGAAAGAAAACGACGGTCGCGCGAAAGCTCCGTGTAACGCGCCGTGAACTCCGCTTCCGTCAGGCCGAGGGAGTCCGCGATTTCCACGATCTCCCGGTCGGTTAATTTGACGTAACCGGGCCAGCGGCAGCAGTTGCCGCAACGTCTGCATTGGTGTTTCATAGGTGTTCTCTCGGAAACAATAAAGGGTGTTTTCCGGTCTCGCCGGGAAACACCCTCGATTCAACTGCTGGCCGGACTCCGTCAACGGATGTCGTCGAAAGTCAGGTCGTCTCCCTTGATGTCGATGAAGAAGAAGCCAAGCAGCCAGTCGACGCCTTCGAGCGGATGGATGTAGACTTCGCCCTCGATGAGGAAGCCGAGCGCGCCGCCGAACTGCCAGTAGTCGCGGGCGCCGTCCTGAACTTCGTAAATCCGGTCAATCGGATCCGGGAAACCGGCGCGGGCCTCCCAATAGCTCTTGACCCAGCCGAGCGTACGGTCGCGGCGCATATCTTCTTCGCCCACGATGGCCGACCAATACCAGCCTTCCTGGATGCCGATGCCGTACTGACGGTTGTAATCTTTGTAGAGCTTGCCGACCCAGCCGGTCCAGCCGGCGCCGACGACCACCGCGCGGGTCGCCATCAGCTCGGCGCGGATGGTCGGACCGAAGCCGAGGGTGACGGTAAAGGAGTCGAGCGTATCCATCACCCGGTTCGGGAGGTACATGACGACCTTTTCGACGATCTCATTGCCTTGAGCGGTCCCACCGGTGACGAGCATCGCCGCCACGCCCAGCGTCAGGAATAACTTTTTCATACTTGATTTCGGTTCCTTACAAAAGCTGATGTCAAAAATTTTTCATCAAAAAAACGGCATAATACGGCACTTCAACAAATGCCGACAGTATTACAGTAGCAACATTCCGGCTATAGTCAAGCCGTTTTGCCAATTTTTTTCAAACGATTTCTCTTTCAGAAATCAAAAAAAACGGCTTGCGGGGATTATTCCGGCAATACAATTCCGGCTCCCGGCGTCTTCGGCGGGCGCTTGGCTTCCGGTTCCGCGGCCGCCGCGGGCTCCTCGGCGGGACCTGCGATCGGCTCTTCGATGATTTCGAACTCGCCGGTCATTTCGGCCTTCTTGAGGTCGATCTGCTCGAGCATCAAACGGGTCGAGCGGCGCTGTTCGATTGCGATTTCAGACAGCGTCGACTGGATCTTCTTGAGCTGGTTCACCATTGCGAAGTTGTTGGCGTCGATCTCTTTGCGCATCTCCATCACGCGGGTGTAGAAGCGTGCAAGCTGGGCCACGCCGAGGATGAAAATCAGCCAGGTCAAGGCGGCGCCGGCGAAGATCAGCCAGTCGGTTCCGGATAGTCCGAGTATCATAATTGCCCTCCACGGGGTTGAGCGTTGTACAATTGCGATGCTCTATATTATACCACGCCGCCCGCTCGTTGTCAACAGCGACAACGCATTTTTTACCGTGATTTTTTGATCGGGGAACTCCCAGTCGGGCGCGATTTCGGCGAGCGGAGCGAGCACGAAAAGACGTTGCGAGGCCCGGGGGTGCGGAATCGTCAGCTCATCGCTTCGGATGATTTCGCCCCCGAAAAGGATCAGGTCAAGGTCGACCGGCCGGTCGGAATTGACGCCGTGCCGCGCCGGACGGCCCAGCTCGCGTTCGACCGACTGGCAAAGCTTCAGCAGTTCGACGGCGCTCCCGCGCCAGCGGCCTGTCAACGCGCTGTTGAGAAAGTCCGGCGCGCCCGGCGCGCAGTCGACCGGAGCGGTGCGGAAGTTGCCCGCGCGGCGGATCTCTTCGACGCCGCCCGCGGCCAGAAGTTCGGCGGCGCGGTCGAAGGCGCGGCCCACGTCACCGAGGTTGCCGCCGAGGGCGATTGCGATTTTTATCGGATTTGGTATGATATTCATTCGTTTTTTCCGTGATTTGATAGTATATTACCACCAAATTGCAGTTTTTTCAAAGGAGTCGGATGGGCGAAAAGCTGAAAATCTATTTTATGGGAGCGGGCCCGATCGCCGTTCCGGTGCTGCGCAAGCTTGCCGGAAGCGACGCGGTCGATCTGGTCGGAGTCTGCACTCAGCCGGACCGGAGCGCGGGCAGGGGGGGCAGATTGACGCCCACCCCGGTCGGCGGCGCCGCCGCCGAACTCGGTTTGGCGGTCGACAAGGTCGATTCGGTCAATACGGCCGAATTCCTCGCCTATCTTGAATCCCTTGCGCCGCAAATGATCGTGGTCATTTCATTCGGCCAGATTCTCCGTGAGGGGGTGCTCGCTTTGCCTCCCGCGGGGTGCGTCAATGTGCATGCGTCGCTGCTGCCGAAGTACCGTGGCGCCTCGCCGGTGGTTTCGGCGATCCGCCACCTCGACGAGCGGACCGGGGTCGCCTTCATGCGCATGGAGCGCGGACTCGACACCGGGCCGGTTTACCACACCGAAACCGTCGCGCTGGTTCGTACCGAGCGCGCCGACCGGCTGGAACTGCACCTCGGCGACGTCGCCGCCGCCGCGGCGATTCCGGTGCTGCGCAAAATCGCCGCCGGTTCGCTCCAGGCGGTGCCGCAGCAGCACGCACTGGCCACTGTCTGCAAAAAAATCTGCAAAGCCGACGGCGCGATCGATTGGCGGAAACCGGCGCAGGAGATCGAGGCGATGACCCGCGCCTTTGCGCCGTGGCCGGGGGCCTATTTTACTTTGACCTCGCCGGGCCGGAGCTTTCCGGTGACGGTCTCTTCGGCGAGGGTTCAGTTGGATCGCTGCTGTGTGCCCGGCGAGATCCTTCAATGCGACAAACGCGGCTGGATCATCGGCTGCGGCAGGGGCGCCCTGGAGCTGCTGACGGTGTCGGCTCCGGGCAAACGGGAGATGGCCGCGACCGCATTCCTGAACGGCTTGCGCGGCGCGGAACTGTCGATCCCGGAAGTCACCGTCATTCAATAAAGGATACGAAATTACTATGGATACCAGCGGAAAAAAAATCATTCTGAATTGCGAGAAGCTTGAACGCCGCTTCGCGCAACTCAACAACGGACGGCTCGAAGAATACCGGATCGAACGCGAAGACGACGACCCGGACGTCGGTTCGATCT